>NZ_JBQHVO010000011.1:0-91012 GCF_052064465.1 Niallia sp. HCP3S3_B10
GTTGAATAAGCAAATATTATAAAATGGAACTTCCGTAAATTAGGAGGTTTCGTTTTATAAGAAATATCAACATTAAACTTTAACAGAGCCAAAATTTTAAAAGGGGTACCCAATTGCAATGGGTACCCCTTCATCTTTACTTAAAACACCTTCGTAGTCCAATCCTCGCAATTCCAAATATCTGTCGCGATTTCACGATAGAAATCAGGTTCGTGGGATACCATTAAGATGCTTCCGCGATATTCCTTTAATGCACGTTTCAGTTCTTCCTTTGCATCGATATCCAAGTGATTGGTAGGCTCATCTAGGATTAATAAGTTCGTTTCTGTGTTTAAAATTTTGCATAAGCGAACTTTGGCTTTTTCCCCACCAGAAAGGACTTCGATTTTACTTTCAATATGTTTCGTTGTTAATCCACATTTTGCAAGAGCAGCACGAACTTCCGCCTGATTCATGCTAGGGAATTCGCTCCAAATTTCTTCAATACATGTATTGTAGTTGGACTCTTTCACTTCTTGCTCAAAGTAGCCAATGTGTTGATAATCACCGCGTTCTACGGTACCCGAAATTGGGGTGATTAATCCAAGAATACTTTTTAACAGAGTGGATTTACCAATACCGTTTGCACCAACGAAGGCAATTTTTTGTCCACGTTCCATTTTCAAATTTAGGGGGCGAGAAAGTGGTTCGTTATAGCCAATAACAAGATCTTCTGCCGTGAAAATCCAACGACTAGCTGCGCGAGCTTCTTTGAATTTAAACTCTGGTTTTGGCTTTTCTTTCCCTAATTCAATAATTTCCATTTTGTCTAGTTTCTTTTGACGGGACATTGCCATATTACGGGTTGCGACACTTGCCTTGTTGCGAGCAACAAAATCTTTTAAATTTGCAATTTCTTGTTGTTGACGCTTGTAAGCAGATTCTAGCTGTTGTTTCTTCATTTCATGTATTTTTACGAAGTTGTCATAGTCACCAGCATAGCGATTCAACTCTTGGTTTTCCATGTGATAGATCAGGTTAACAACACTGTTCAAAAATGGAATATCATGTGAAATCAAGATAAATGCATTCTCATAATCCTGTAAATAGCGCTTTAACCATTCGATATGCTGTTCATCTAAATAGTTCGTAGGCTCATCTAGTAAGAGGATTTCAGGTTTTTCTAGTAATAGCTTAGCCAGCAAAACTTTCGTACGTTGCCCACCGCTAAGATCAGCTACATCTCGATCAAGTCCAACATCATCTAATCCTAGACCACGAGCCACTTCCTCCACTTTTGAATTAATTTGATAGAAATCATTACTATCTAATGTTTCTTGTAGCTCTCCAACTTCTGCAAGTAATGAATCGATATCAGCATTTTCATCACCCATTTTTGCATAAAGCTCATTAATCTCTGCTTCTGCATCAAAAAGATATTGAAAAGCAGTACTCAAAGCTTCACGCATCGTAGTCCCTTTTTGAAGTACGGCATGCTGATCTAAATAACCAACACGAACTTTTCGTGACCACTGTACTTTCCCTTCGTCAGGTTGCAGCTTGCCGGTCACAATATTCATGAAAGTAGATTTCCCTTCACCATTTGCCCCAACAAGTCCAACGTGTTCCCCTTTTAAAAGTCGAAAAGACACATCATTAAATATCGCACGATCACCGAAACCGTGGCTTAAGTTTTGTACGTTTAATACGCTCATTTTTTTAACCCCTTCTTTTATATCACATGTGGATATCATACTAAATTTAGAATAGATTTTCTAACTCGAATTTTATTATTTGTGCAAAACGTAATTCAATTTTGGGGCTAACTTGAAGACTACCCTTTCTTAATTGAATTAGATCATTGAATCGTCTAAACGATTGGATAAAAGTCTATTATACAATATGCTACAAGGTTTTCCTATATAGGAATAGTTGAATAAAAAATGAAAGAAAAGAATTCATCCCATACGTAAACATTAGCAATTTTTGGGGAATAATATTCTTAATGAATGTTTAAAGGGTGTGTAGGATGAAAATAATGAGATATTCCAAGACAGTATTGTCCTTGTCCATGATATTGCCTTGGGTTACTGCGCCGTTATTAGGGAAGAAAACGTTCAAGCGTTATTTGCCAGCAGGAGTCTTTATTGCATCAATGGTGAAGTTAGTCAATGTTATAGCTAAAAAGCGAAAATGGTGGTGGTGGTATGAAACCCTTCATCCTAGATTATCAGGAGAAATTCCTTTTATGCTTGGTCCTTTTTTTGTTGGTTCAATATGGATATTAAAATGGACGTATGGCAAGTTTTTTAGATATTTTGCATTAAATATGCTATTTGATGGAATGTTTACATATACTGCAGTGCCTTTCTTAACAAAATTTGGTATAGCATCTTTAGTACGAATGAAAAAAATACAACTTATGTATGTTTTTTCAATTTTGTCGTTAATGTTATATATATTTCAATATTTATATGAAAAATTCTGTTTTACTAAGTGGAGACTTATAAGATTAGAAATAAATTAATAAAAACTATGTGATTAAAAAAGTGGAAAGAATGAATCGTGAAATAGCTGATTCGTTCTTTCCATTTTTACTTCTATTCATTCTAGGTTTGGGATCTTATTTTTCCGTAAACTGGTTCGCTATACATACTTTATTTCTTCCAGAATTTTTTGCGTAATAAAGGGCTCTGTCGGCATCATCAATAATATCTACTGCTTTGAGAGTAGTTTCATTGTAGCAAGCAATTCCTATTGAAACGGTTAGGTGGATTTTTTCTTCTAACGCATAGAAAGGAAATTCCTCTACAGTTTTTCGAATGTTTTCTGCTATTTCTTTTGCTTTTTCCAAAGGGCAATCTAATAATAATACGGTAAACTCTTCTCCACCATTTCTACTGACGACATCATATGACTTGGTACATTTTTGTAATATCTCCCCAAGGCTTTTTAGTATTTCATCTCCCTTTAGATGTCCATATCGATCATTAATTTTCTTAAAGAAATCAATGTCAATATAAAGGAGTGAAAGTTTTTCTTCTTTAACAGTAACTTGATTTATTAACGAATTAAAGAGCTTGTCAAAATTCCGATAATTATTTAATCCTGTAAGACCATCTATTGTGGACTCATCTCTATATTTTTCAAACAATAATTGAATCGATCTTAAATGATTTATGACATAAAATCCAATAAATCCACCAAGATAGGAAATGATGCAATAGGTTGGAATTAACACAAAGAGAATATTCCAGTCATTGATTAAATAGATGGCGAATATGGTAAAAACAAAATTATTCCAACTTAAGGTTAAAATGATTTTGTTTTTGGTAGATAGGGTAACATAGGAAAAAAATACAGCACCAATAGTAGATGAAAAAATGAGAGCAATGGCCAAAAAGGATGCCAAATTAATGCCATAAAATAATCGACCTATAATGATTAAAAGCATGGAAATAAATGCAGGGATTGCTCCTCCATAAAAAGCTAAAATCATAATTGGAATATGTCTAAGATCTATAATGATATCTCCAATATGAATACTATAATGCATGAGTATATTTCCGAAAATACCTCCTACAATCCCAATTGTTATTTTCCTCTTTAACGAGGATTGACGATTTAAAGGCTTCTGTTTGGTTATTTGACTATACAAAAAAAGTAAGGATACCAATATGGCAAGATTAGAAAATAACTCTTTTATTATCATAATAATTAATCACCTTAATTAAGATAACATAGCTATAAATAGAATGGAATTGATTTGGTATGGTTTTTTATGGAAAAAGATATCGGGTGAAATTAGGATGAAAAAAATCAATCAAAAGGATAATAATACAGGTAATGGTAAAAATATGAAGATAATATTTAAATATAGATGGTTAAGGAGAAGCCAATATGTATTTGCTTGTAAACATTCTTATCCTCTTGCTTTATTTCCGATAGAGTAAGTATGAAAAGGGAGCAGGAACAAGCTTAAATGCATTAGTTGAATCAGTATTTTCCCTGATTATATAGCAAGTTTTACTTATTCTGTTTTTGTTAATATAATGGATTGAATCAATTTTCTTTTTCTGTAGATGTAAGGAGATTCTACTAAAGGAAATTTTTGAAATCTACTCAGGTAAAGGTCTACTTTTAGGAGAATCAATATGAGCTTTTTTATAAAAAAAATAAATGTACTTTTATTTATATTAGTAGCTTTAGCAATAATGGAGCTGTTCATTGGATTTGAAGCTTCAAAAGAAACGTGGGAAATGATTGTCACTATTGCAGTTCAAATTCTCCAATTTCTTTTGTTCATCTTACTTATGGTCCTTCTTAGAAAGATCATTCGTCAGTCAGCAGACAAAGAAAAGCAGTATCAAAGATTACTTGATCATTCACCAGAAGCTATTTACGTTCATCGAAAAGGAATCCTTGTCTATTCAAACGATGCAGGAGCTAAATTGTTTGGCTTTAAGGAACCATTTGAATTGATCAATTTGCCTTGGAAGGAAATTTTGAATGATAAATCTTATGAAAGCTTAAGATTCTCTAGTGAAAAATATGAGGTGGATCAGCAATTTAAAATCCATCATTTTAATTTATATGACGAAGATGGAACTGTTCGATACATTGAAGCAAAATCAACCTATATCCTGTTCGATGGGGAACTGGCTAGAGAAGTTATCGCAAGAGATGTAACGGATCAGGAAAAAAATAGCCAAAGGTTAAAGGATTTATCCTATTTAGATACTTTAACTCAGCTTCCAAATCGCAGAAGTCTGCTGGAGTGGCTTAATCAAGTAATCGAAGAATCGAAACAAAACAATAAAAGTTTCGGGATTATGTTTGTCGATTTAGATGGTTTTAAACAAATAAATGATACTTACGGGCATGCTAAAGGTGACTTTTTGTTAAAGCAAGTTAGTGAATACCTGAAACTTTGTATAAAAGAAGACGATGTAGTTGGAAGGTTTGGTGGAGATGAATTTATCATCATCCTCCCAAATGCTGTCCAAACAGATTGTCTATCATTAGCAAAAAAAATAATCGACAATATGCCTTTATTTATTTCGGAATCTAATCAAGTAACATTTAGTATTGGAATTTCTCTTTATCCTCAAGACGGAAATGATCTTGATACGATAATGAAGCTTGCAGATAATGCGATGTATAATGCAAAAAAACGCGGTAAAAATAATTTTCAGTTTTTTGACATCGGTACTTAAATGGAAAGTAAAACCAAGAAAACCTATCAATATGGTAAAAAAATAGTCATATTTACCCCTTTGATTCAAAAAAATGATATATTTTAAAGTGTGTATAAAGATTAAGAACGTAAGGGGTATCCATGAAGGAGATTAAAAATAATTTTAATATAAAAATTTACTATATTGTCGTTTGGGCTATTATAGCTATTATCCTTGGTGGGTTATTTATTGATAATCCACGATTAAGCAATTGTGGATGGGGGTTTATAGTTCAACTTATCTGGGCATTCAGTTTGTCTTTGTGTTTATTGCTTTATCCTAAAAAAGAAACAGATACTCTTAGAATATGTATCATCGGATTAGCATCCATTTATTTCTACTCCCTGTTTCTTTTTTATCCAGATACGGGGTCTAATTTTATTTTATTATGTTTTATACCGGCCCTATCCATCTTATTTTTTAATTCAAAGCTTTTTTATTTTACCTTGTACTTAAATGGAGGATTAATTTTAATTTTATTTGGTTACATTATGTTAACGAATCAGAAGCCCCAATATAGTTATTTAGAACAGGATTTAATTGGAAACATTTTAAACTTTATTGCGAGCCAAATTATCATCTATTTTATTTTTTATTTAACGAATGGGCGAATGAAAAAACAGCAATTATATTATGAACAAATTCAGCAATCAGAGCGTCTAAAGACATCTGGTCAACTTGCAGCAGCGGTTGCCCATGAGATTCGAAATCCTCTTACTGTTGTGAAAGGATTTTTGCAATTATATGAAAAGGATAAATCATTTTCCTCCGATCAAAAACGCAATTTTACTTTGATGATAGATGAATTAAATATGGCTGAACAGGTAATTACACAATTTTTAACAATGGCAAAACCAGAGCAAGAACAAGCGGCAGAGATAGTAGATGTTAAGGATGTTCTACAGAGTGTCACAGATTTGCTCCATTCCTATGGTCTATTACATGATAATCGGATTGAATTAAAAGTAACAGATGATTGTACAATCTCTGCTAACATCATCGAATTAAAGCAATTACTCATAAATATTATAAAAAATGCGATTGAGGCTTCTAATTATGGCGAATTAGTAATAGTAACGGCTGAAAAGGAAAAAGAGTTTGTTGTAATAAAAGTAATCGATCATGGAAAAGGAATGTCGGAGGAAGAATTGGCAGCTCTTGGCACCCCCTTTTATTCTTTAAAAAGTAAAGGAACAGGTTTAGGCTTGATGATATGCTTTAATATTGTCGAGAAATATAATGGCAAGATTGATTTCGTAAGCTCTAAAAATCAAGGAACAACTACTAGCATTTGCTTTCCATATTATGATAAACAAAGCTATTTTAGATAAAGTAAATGTCCTAGCGTGTTGTCTTTGCAATAAGAAAAAAGATAAACTAAAAAAATAAGTAGTTTTGTAAATTGGAGGTCAAACAATGGAAAATAATGATATATTAATTCGATTAAGATATGCATTAGAAATAAAAAATAGTGAAATGGCAGAAATATTTAAGCTTGGCGGGAAAGAGATATCTGTACCTGAGGTAGTTAAAATACTTAAAAAGTCAGATGAAGAAGCAGAGAATGATGATCAAATAAAATTGACGAATAGTATGCTAGATTCCTTTTTAAATGGCTTTATCATTTATAAAAGGGGAAAGCAAGAGCCGAAACCAGGACAACCAAATACACCTGAATCGTCAATAAAAAACAATACGAGTGTAAATAATATCCTTTTAAAGAAAGTCAAAATCGCGCTGTCATTAACAACTGATGATATGATAGATATATTTAAAAAAGCTGGATTAAATGTATCAAAAGGGGAACTAGGCGCCTTTTTACGAAAAGAAGGGCATAAAAATTATAAAGTATGTTTAGATAATTTCGCTCGAAACTTTTTAAAAGGACTAGCCATTAAATATAGGGGTTAAGAGCAGTTAGGTGAAGCTATGATACATACATATTTAGGGGAAACCATCCTTTTTGATGTAAAGTATAAAAATCGAACTTCCATTGGGATTAAGATAGATGGATATGGAAATATAGAAATTTTAGCACCTAAAAAGACGCCTGATGAACGGATAATTCATGTGTTAGAAGGAAACTGGGATTCCATCCATAGTAAAGTACAAGAAATGAAGAAAAGAATGGATGGACCACAGGAAAAGGTATATGAGAATAATGAAAGATTTCTTTATTTAGGTAATTCCTATCCTATTCAAATTATCCAGGATATCACTATTACGCAAGAAAGAGTTGCGTTTTCTGAAGAAATCCTGCATATCTATGTAAAGCATCTTGATAAGGAAAGAATCAAACAATTACTGAGAAGATATTATTATCAGAGAAGTAAGGCTTTAATGGAAGAGAGAGTTTCCTTCTATCAAAGCAACTTTAAAACAAAGCCCCGATCGATACGTATTACAGATAGCAAAACCAATTGGGGAACCTGTGATGCTAATTTCCAATTAACCTTTAATTGGAGATTAGCGATGGCTCCACTTGAAGTAATTGATTATGTTGTTGTGCATGAAATGTGTCATATGGTTCATCTTAATCATGACCGATCCTTTTGGAGGCTTGTTGGGAAGCTGATGCCTGATTACAAAGAAAAAGAGAATTGGCTCGCTTTGTCTAGTTGGAAGATGACGGTTTAGGAGAGAGAAAACAGAATCTGACTGGAGCATTTAATCCAGTCTATGTTCTTCTTTTGAATGATGGAGAATGATAGCATAAAAGCTATCATTAATTTCTTATTCTATATTCTATGGCTGAAAAGTTATGTTTTTTGGCTGATAAACCCCAATTTTTGCTGATATGTGCTGGAGTTTGGCTGATATCCTAACATATCTTACTTAGGTTTTGCCTATGTCTCCGTTCTTTTTATTAATTTCCATAAACGATTCAATCATATGTTGCCGAAATTGTCTTGCTACATAAGAATAATGTCTACTTTTTAGCCATGCGAAACCGACCATTTGATAACAATGGTCATTTTTTAGACGAATGATTTTACTGTTGGTTAGTTGTTTTCCTAAAAAGGAATACTGCGGATAGAAGGAAATCCCTTCTCCTTCATCAACAAGCTGCAAAACAATCGACATTTCCGTTCCTTCAAAAACCATATTCGGTGTAAATCCCGCTTGTATACAACATTTTTCATACATACTTATAGATTCTAATCCTGACTTATATCCAATAAATCGTTCATTTTTTACTTCTAGTAAATCAATTTCATCTAAGTGTGCCAATCGATGATTTTTCGGAACAATTAAATCTAATCGTTCTTTTAAGACAGGTAGCCATTCTATATCTGGCCCTGTTATGGGAGTATTAGAAACACATAAATCAATTTCTCCTCGGAGTAATCGTTCTTTTGCGATAAGGTCTGGTAATATTGATTGCTGAATCCGTACATTTGGTCTTCTTTCGTAGAAACCTTTAAAAACAGTCGGAAGTATGGTGGAACTCATGACACTAATAGACACTTGATCTTCCTCTATTTCTGCCATTTCTTGAACAGTTTCATGGGCATCTTCTAAGATTCTAAGTGCTAGTTCTACTTCCTTTGCATAAAACTTTCCATAACTATTCAGTCGAATACTCTTTCCATGTCTATCAAATAAAGGTACACCTAACTCCTCTTCTAATCTAGCGATTGTTTTGCTTAGTGATGATTGTGAAATATCTAAATGAAGTGCTGCTTGAGACATATGTTCAGTTTTGGCAACAGTTAGAAAGTAGTTTAATTGTAATAATTGCATACGAACCCCTCTTATGAATCATAATAAATATACATATTCCTTTACTTATATTGTATCTATTTTCAGAAAGGATTACGATGAAAATGAATTCACAAATTTGTCACATTTAATTACATATCATATCAAAGGAGGATTTTATATGAAGATTAAAGCAGCAGTTACACCTGGACAAGGTAAAGATTTTGTTATAGAAGAAGTAGAATTAGCTCCCCCAAAGGAAAATGAAGTATTAGTAAAAATTGTTGCAACAGGTGTTTGTCATACAGATGCTGTTGCACGTGACGCAGCAATTGCTCCACTGCCTGCAGTACTTGGTCATGAAGGAGCAGGAATTATCGAAGAGGTTGGTTCTGGAGTTACACGCTTGGCAAAAGGTGATCATGTTGTATTATCATTTGCACATTGTGGACACTGTGAAAATTGTTTAACAGGACATCCAACAGTTTGTGAAACATTTAATGATTTAAACTTTGGTGGTGCCCATGATGATCATACACATCGTTTGTCCAAAGATGGTACGTCACTTTCCACTTTCTTTGGTCAGTCCTCATTTGGTACATTTGCGATTGCGCATGAGCGTAATGTTGTCAAAGTGGATAAACAAGTAGATTTAGCGCTTTTAGGACCTTTAGGCTGTGGAATCCAAACAGGAGCAGGTACTGTTTTAAATAAAATTAAGCCTGAATTTGGATCAACTATTGCTATCTATGGTGCAGGTGCAGTTGGTTTAAGTGCTATTATGGCTGCAAAAATAGTTGGCTGTAAAACAATCATTGCAGTTGATATTCATGATACACGATTAGAACTTGCAAAAGAACTTGGGGCGACACATACCTTTAATGGAACAAAAGTAGATGTTGTGAAGGAAATTAAGGAATTAACAAACGGTGGAACAAAATATGCAGTAGATACAACTGGTTTCCCTCCAGTAGTACGTCAATGCTTACAAGCACTACGCCCATTAGGTGTTGCAGCAGTAGTAGGTGTTACACCTGAAATGAATATCGATGTTCACAATGATATAATGGCGGAAGGAAAAACCATGATGGGCGTAATTGAAGGAGACTCTGTACCAAATGTATTTATCCCGCAACTAGTAGAATACTACAAAAATGGTCAATTCCCATTTGATAAATTAGTTAAATTCTATGACTTTGACCAAATTAATGAAGCTTTCGAAGATTCTAAAAAGGGAGAAGCAATTAAACCAATACTACGATTATGTTAATATCAACTCGTAAATTGTTTAGTATAAACTGCACTCCAGGTTAGACAGATGTAACAATATGGAAGATATAGTTTTTCTTTTACTTCTATGTTAAATACAATATGATTATAATATGAGAAAATGGCGTTCAATAAGCTTATATCGGCTAGTTGACGCCGTTTTTATATTCTGAAAACAATCAAAGTTTTCATTCTAAATAAAGATTAAGCTTAAGTAATAATATACCTATGTGATTGGAACAGGTATATTATTAAGCTTGACTATTCTAATCAGGGAAACAGCTCGTACAGAAGCTCTAGAGGATGTAGTAAAATTATGGACAATAGTATTAAGCGTTGACCTGATTATAGCGATTTTGAACTTCATTTGGCCAAAAAGGAAAAAAGGAGAGAGGAAGAGTTTTTCTTCCTCTCTTTCTACTACCAGCACTAATTATTCATTTATATTTAAGACGATTTCTTCAACTTCTTCTTTTACTTGCCCAATGAGCGAAAGGACAGCTCCAGTCGCTTGAATCCAGCTTCCGATGGTACCGAGGTTTTGCTGGCTACTTATACCTTTTAATTGTTCCGTTCCACCCACTGCCTGCAAAGAATTTCCAATCCCCTGTAATAAACCACCAATTATATTTTCGATTCTTCCATCTGCCGTATGGTCAAAAAATTCATCTGTAAGTCCGACAAAGCTACCTAATGCTTGAATCCAGCTACCCGTAATAATTAATTTTTGTTCAGTTGGGATCTTACTCAATTTATAAAGAATTAAGCCGGTTACAACCGTTGAATTTCCAATTGCTTGAATTTCATCTCCTAGCATTTCTAATGAAATCGTTCCTTGTCCGTCAGCTGATAATGCGCTGCCTGTTCCTTGTAATACATTACCAACTAACCGGAGTTGATAATTCGTTTCTTTAGAAAGGTGGAACGAAGGGGTACTTCCAATAGCAGCTTGGATAGTACCAATCGTGTTGATTGTAGATCCGAATATTTCTTTAAAATGTCCACTCATTTATTATCTACCGCCCATTCACTTTACACCCAATATCATATTCAATAAAAGGATAAGTGGGATAAAAAAGACAAGCATTGGAGATAGTTCTGTTTTGTGAGCTCTATTTAAATGAAAGTCTACATTCTTACTTACTTCCGAAGTTCCCGGAAAACTGCTTTACAATTGCTTGGATTTCTTCTAATTTTTCTGGTCTTATCAGAGTAATCATTTTAGGAATAAATTCTGCAATATCACTTTGAGAAAAAGTGCCTTCATTTTGTTTTCGGAAGTTTTCCATTAATATGGCTTTCGCTTCTTCTTCCTTTCCTTCTTGTACTCTTTGTAAAATAAAGGATAAAAATCTTTCTTGACCTTGTTTGTCCATTTTGCAACCTCCTAACCTACATAAAATAATACATCTTCGCCTATTATAATCTTAAACGCTGCTTTTTAGAAAGTTATACCAGTTTAAATATAAATTATACAGAGAAAAAGATTAGGTATATTATCTGTTCGTTTTTGAAAAGTTTTGTAAGATGTTTTCTAAAATTTTTACTATCATCTATCTATTAAAATTATTTTTACAAAAAATAACACACACTATCTTGTTTTTAACGTAATTTACAAAACCTTTACATAGAGTCAATGGAATATTTACACTGGAGATTTATCATACTATTAGACAAGATATGACAAAGAAAAGTTGCTATTCTTTTGGAGGTAAATCATGGTCATAATTAAAAAACTAAAAATGGTATTCATGTTCCTGACTATACTTGCTTTATTATCAGCATGTGCAAGTAATGCAGAAACAGAACAATCGACAAATGACAGTAAACCAATATCGATTTCAGGATCTACTTCCGTTGGACCGCTTGCTGAGAAATTAGCGGCAAAATACCATGAACACGATAATACAAAAATTGAAATAAATCAAATTGGGTCTTCTGCAGGTATTACAAATGCAATAAGTGGTGTCTCAGAGATTGGGATGTCTTCCAGGGATTTAAAGGAAGATGAAATGCAAAAATTAAAGGAAGTTGTAATTGCTTATGATGGAATTGTAGTAGTCACTCATCCGAGCAATAAAGTAAAAGATTTAACTTTAGAACAAGTAAAGCAAATTTTCACTGGTGAAGTGACGAACTGGAGTCAGCTTGGTGGAGACGACATGGAGATTGTGGTTGTTTCTCGGGAGGATGGATCTGGTTCACGTGATGCCTTCCAGGAGATTGTAGGCTATAGCTCAGGCGAATTAATTAGAAACTCTATCATCGCAAGTGGGAATGGAAATATTAAAACAACCGTTGCAAATAATAAACATGCAGTTGGCTTTATTTCCTTTGAATATATTGATGATACTATTTCGACAATCGATATTGATGGTGTAGAAGCCACGGCTGAAAATGTATTAGCAAAAAAATATAGTTTATCACGACCGTTTTTGTTTGTTTATAAAGAAGGAGATCTAACTGCGAATGGACAGAAATTCATCGATTATATTTTAAGTGATGAAGGTCAAAAGATTGCAGCAGAAGCAGGGGTTATCCCAATAAAGTAAAACCAAATCTTTAGAAGTAATCTTGGAGGAAAACAAAGTGTCTATTCAAACGACTGAAAAGCAAGCCTCAGAGATGGGCAAGGCAAATAAAAGAAAATATTTGTTTGAGAAGGTGTCAGCAAGAGTATTCTTGGTTTGTGCTCTTCTTTCCGTCATTAGTTTGTTATTAATTATTGGATTTGTATTTTATAAAGGAGCTCATCCATTTATCGCGGAAGGATTTAGTTTTTTTGACTTTCTTTTTGGCGTCGACTGGGTGCCGAGTGAAGGGAAATTTGGAATTTGGCCAATGATTGTTGCATCCCTATATGCAACAGTTGGAGCACTTATTATTGGCGTTCCGATTGGTTTGTTTACGGCAATCTTTCTCGCAGAAATCGCTTCAAAGCGGATAGCGAAAATTGTTTCACCAGCCATTCAGCTTTTAGCAGGTATTCCTTCCGTTTTATACGGGGTTTTTGGTCTAGCAATTATTGTTCCATTTTTACAAAATACATTAGGATTAGTAAAGGGTCAAAGCTTATTAGCTGTTATTTTAGTGTTAGCAATTATGATGCTGCCAACGATTGTGACAGTGGCAGAGACGGCGATTCGCGCTGTACCAAGAACATATCGTGAAGGATCTCTTGCACTTGGAGTATCGGAAATCGGCACTATTTTTAAAGTCGTGGTCCCAGCTGCTAAATCCGGGATTATGACAGCTATTGTATTAGGGTTAGGGCGAGCAATTGGAGAAACAATGGCAGTAATTCTCGTTGCTGGTAATAGTTTGATTGTGCCAACAAGCTTAACAGATAGTATTCGTCCGTTAACAACTAACATTGCTCTTGAAATGGGCTATGCTGCTGGTACGCATCAAGAAATGCTATTTGCAACAGGGATTGTATTATTCTCATTTATTCTAATCTTGAATTTTGTTTTAGCAAAAATTAGTTCGAAGGGTGGCAAATAAGATGAGAAAGATGAAAGATAATTTGTTGCATGGACTTCTTTGGTTTTCTGCCATCTTATCCGTTGCCGTACTCGTAATGATTGTAGGATATATATTTTATAAAGGTGCACATTTAATTAGCTTCGAGTTTATTTTTGGCGATTATTCCCCAACAGGTGGTGGCGGAATTTGGCCAATGATTGTAACAACCATCTATACGATTGTCATTTCTTTAATTATTGCAACACCGATTGGGATATTAGCGGCTGTTTATTTACAAGAATATGCGAAGCAAGGCCGATTGGTAAAAGTAATTCGCTTTGCAACAGAAAGCTTAACAGGTATTCCCTCGATTATTTACGGCTTATTTGGGGCAGTATTCTTTGTAACAACCTTAAAATTAGGAATGTCTATTTTAGCAGCTTCCTTAACATTAGCAATTATTGTTTTACCGGTTATTATCCGAACTACAGAGGAATCTTTAAAAACAGTTCCTCCAACCTATCGAGAAGGATCTTTAGCCCTTGGTACAACGAGATTACAAACATTATATAAGGTTATTTTACCTAGTGCGATGCCAGGTATCTTATCCGGAATAATTCTTTCCATCGGGAGAATTGTTGGGGAGTCTGCAGCTATTTTCTTGACTGCCGGAACAGTTGCAGCAATGCCAGAGGGCTTGCTTTCTTCTGCACGAACATTAACCGTTCATTCGTTTTTAGTAACACAAGAGTCTGGAGATATAGAACTAGCTGCTGCAGTCGGGATTGTTTTAATTGTAATAATTCTAGCTATCAACCTTATTGCAACATATATATCCAAAAAGTTGAATAAAGCAGACTACTAATTCATAAGGAGTATGTTTATGACTACAACAGTAAAGGAAAAAAACCAAAAGAAAACTGGGAAAGCATTTTTACAGGTCGGTCAAGAAGAAGCTACACTTGGTACATCGAAAATTAGTGTGAGTGATTTGAATTTATTTTACGGGGAAAAGCAAGCACTGTTTGGCGTATCTCTTGATATTGAAGAAAAAAAGGTAACGGCTTTAATCGGACCATCTGGATGTGGAAAATCAACCTTCCTAAGAACACTTAATCGTATGAATGATTTAATTGATGGTGTAAAAATTGCAGGAGATATCGTCATTGATGGGGAAAATATATATGCTTCAAATGATGTCATAAAATTACGTACAAGAGTAGGTATGGTATTTCAAAAGCCTAATTTATTCCCAATGAGTATTTTTGATAATGTTGCCTATGGTCCGAGAATGCAAGGAATAAAGAATAAGAAAGAATTAAATAAAATTGTGGAAGAGAGCTTACGAGGGGCTGCGATTTGGGAGGAAGTAAAAGACCGTCTAAAAACCTCTGCACTTGGCTTGTCAGGTGGACAGCAGCAACGTGTTTGTATAGCCCGTGCCATTGCAATGAAACCAGATGTCATTCTAATGGATGAGCCGACGTCGGCTCTAGATCCGATTTCTACCTTGAAAGTAGAAGAGTTGATTACAAAAATGAAAAAAGAATATACGATTGTTATTGTTACACATAATATGCAGCAAGCGGCACGGATTTCCGATAAAACAGCCTTTTTCTTAAATGGTGAAGTGGTTGAATATGATGAAACAAACAAGATTTTTTCTACACCAAGAGATCAGCGCACAGAAGATTATGTAACAGGTCGCTTTGGATAATAGGAGGAAATAATGGTCATTCGAGAGAATTTTGAGAAGAAACTTGAAGAGTTAAAAGGAAAAATTAGCGAAATGGGTGAAATGTCGATTGTTTCTTTGGAAGAGTCGTTTGATGCCTTAAAAGCACAAGATGTAGAAATTGCTTTAAAGGTGATGGAGGAAGATACGGATATTGATAACCTTGAATCTGAAATTAATCATTTTGCGATTTGGTTAATGGCGAAAGAGCAGCCAGTTGCAAGAGATTTACGTGTTGTAATTGGTGTTATCAAAATTTCCTCTGAAATAGAACGAGTTGCAGATTTTGCTGTAAACATCGCCAAAGCAACGATCAAGATAGGAAAACCGACTTCGCTACTAGATATCACTCATTTAGAAAAAATGAAGGAAATATCTGTTGAAATGCTGAAAAAGGCAATTCAATCCTTTATAGAAGAAGATATTGTCCTTGCGAAAGAAATTAGTAAGCTAGAAGATGAAGTAGATGATTATTATTTAGAAACATATAAGAAACTGACAGCATACTTAAGTGAGCATCCAGAAGAAACGAATCAGCTTGTCCAATTATTATTTATCAATCGCTATTTGGAAAGAACTGCTGACCATATTACAAATATGGCGGAAAGTACAGGGTATTTGATTAAAGGAAAAATATATGATTTCAATTCTTAACTAGTATATAGCAAAAGGAGAGAGGAACTAAATAAGTTTTTCTCTCCTTTTGCCTTTTTAGTCTATAATAATCGTTTGTTATGTTTTTATTTTTTGATATTTCTGATAAATTGATAATTGTAGATAAAATATCGATTTGTATGATAAATAGGGAGGTAGAGGAATGCAAGACTATTTTGAAAAAGAAAAGGATAATATGCTCCACTTGCTTGAGCGAATCGTAAATATAGATAGTGGATCCTATCAGAAAGCAGGAGTAGATAAAGTAGGAGACATTTTAATTAATGAATTTGCCCAGCTTGGTTTTATTGCAGATGTACACGAAATACCAGACAAAGGAAATAATATCGTCTTAAAGCATGAAGAGGCAACAAATCCAAGCATTTTACTAATTGGACATATTGATACCGTTTTTCCCGCTGGCACAGTTGCCAAACGTCCGTTTACAGTGGAAGGGGATTTTGCAAAAGGTCCAGGAGTTTTCGATATGAAGGCAAGTCATGTAATGACATTGTATGCTTTAAAATACTTAATTTCGCAAAATAATGATGCATATAAAAATGTCTTGATAATTATTAATACAGATGAAGAAATAGGTTCCATTTCATCGCGAGAATTGATAGTAGCTACTGCAAAGAAAGTACAGTATGTGTTTATTATGGAGCCTGCTGATCTAGCTGGAAATGTGGTTACTGGCCGTAAAGGTGGCGGGAAATTCTTTGTGAAAATATACGGAAAATCAGCACATGCCGGTGTTGCACCAGAGAAAGGGGCAAGTGCTATACAAGAGCTTGCATTAAAAATTGTTGCATTACATGAGTTGACGAAAAAGGAAGGTATTCATGTAAATGTAGGTTTAGTGAGCGGTGGTCAATCTGTTAATACAATTGCACCCTTCGCAGAAGCAGGAATTGACTTGCGTTTTGAAACACAGGAACAGGGAGAATTTGCTCAAGCAAAAATTTTAGAAATTTGCAGCTTCACGGAAACTCCAAATACTCGTATTGAAATTAGCGGAGGGATTACTCGACCAGCATGGAAAACGGATGAAAGGCAGAATGAATTACTTTCATTCATGAGAGATGCTGCTTCTGAATGGAATATAGATTTAGGATCTACCTATAGTGGTGGTGGTTCAGATGGTAACTTCACAGGAAATATGGGAATTCCTACAATAGATGGTTTAGGACCAAGGGGAGGAAATGCACACCAAGACGATGAGTTTATGGTTATATCATCATTAAATGAACGAGGACAATTATTGGTAAAAGTATTGGATAAAATAAATAAGCGGAATTAGGCAGAAAGCCTTCTAAACAGTAAGTAAAGGAATAGAATGGGGAAGATTATCTAGAAAGAAATTTGGTAAGAATAATGAGAGGAAGATACATGGAAAAAAGTTAAAGAGGTGTATTTATGATTTTAGGAATTCATCCGTATTTACGAACGAATGGAAATGGCAAGGAAGCAGTTGCATTTTATGAACAGGCATTAGAAGCTGAAAACCTTGGCGTACAAACATATGCCGATCTGCCTGATAACCCAGAATTTCCCCTTTCGGAGGAAGCAAAAAATCTTGTTTTACATGCACAATTAAGAATCGGAAATACATTTCTCATGATATCTGATACTTTCCCTGGACAACCATTCCAAGTTGGTTCACAAGTGGATGTAGCAGTTCTCTTAAATAATCCAGAAAAAACAAAAGAAGTATATGATAAACTTTTAGATGGTGGAGAAGTAGTAATGCCTCTTCAAGAAACTCCTTGGAGCCCATCTTTTGGACAAGTGAAAGATAAATTTGGGATAACATGGCAGATTTCAACAATTACAGAAGAACATAGTTGATAAAAAGAAGGGAGATTTCGCGAATGTAAATCTTCCTTCTTTTTTAATTTATAAGGAACTTATTGATTACAATACTGTCTAGGAGAAGAACCAGTAATATTTTTGAATGCCTTATAAAAGGTAGAATAGTCCCCAAATCCAACACGATGAGCTACATCCAGTGCCGAGTCACCCGACAGGAGCAAATCCATCGCCCACATAATTCTTTTATATGTTAAATATTCCATAACCGTAAATCCTGTGCTCTTCTTAAAAATATGGCAGAGGTAATATTTATTTACAAAAAACTCCGTCTCTAATAAATGTAATGTAATTTTTTTGTCTAAATTTTTATTGATAAATTCTAAAATGGCGACCACTTTTTGATTATAACTTTGACTAGTCACCAAAGGATTATTATATGTCATAAAGATGTTATTCATATTAATGAGCATCTGTATGAAATAGGTTTTCATTAAGATTATCTTTTCAGGAGAATGACTAAGTGCTGTTTCTTCCATTTGCGCCCACATCTTATCAATTCCTGCTTCTCGTACATCTTTAGCAGAAATCTTATTAAAATAACCCAATTTTCTACGTTCAATAAAATGAAACATATTATATTCTTCTATTTGAAAAGAGGATATGTATTCTGGGGAAAAGTGAATATACTTTCGTTCATAACAATCATTGGAATGGAAAACAATTCTATGTAGCTCTCTCGCGTTTGTGATGATGATATCATGGGGATGTAATTCATAAACTTGACCTTCAATATAATAAGTAAGACCGCCAGAAATAAAGTAGAACAACTCATAGCAGTCATGTATATGTGTATCAATATTATGAGGAGAATCATTGATTGTGTGGTTCAAGGTAAAGTAATCACTACTATAATGTAGGATTTCTTTCATAAGGATTTCACCTCTCCTTTTTTGTTGACTAATTTATACTTCTTCTTCTTACTTTAGCGCTTACAAAACGAAAAAGCAATATTTGCAATAAATTAAGCAATAAGTTCAAAGAAGAAAGGACAGTAGATAGTATAAAATACGGTTAGAACTACTGGTAGTCACTTAACTATAAACAGAGGGCACTAAAAAGTATAATATCTTCAAGCTAAATAAGGATTTATTTATTTGTAAACAAATGAAATAGCTTAATTTAAAAGTCGGTCACCAATAATTATGATTAAATGGCAGTTTTTTAGTGGTTTCATAAAACTGATGTGAGGGTGAATAGAATGAGTAGATTTATATTGTCTGCATTTGCTGACGAAATAAATGATCAATTAAAAACGCAGATGGATGTATTAGAATCACACGATATTAAGTTTATAGAGATGAGAGGAGTAAATGGAAAATTACTTGTCCATCATACGTTAGAAGAGGTACAAGAGATAAAACGTCAAATGGATGAGAGAGGATTTAAGCTCTCCGCAATTGGTTCTCCAATTGGCAAAATCAATATTACCGACGATTTTAGACCACATCTACAGTTGTTTAAGCATACGTTAGAGATAGCTGAGATTATGGAATGTAAATATATTCGGATGTTTAGCTTTTTTATGCCTAAAGGAGAGGATCCAAGTGTTTATAGAGAAGAAGTAATAAACCGATGGAGAAGCTTTATTCAAGTTACAGAGGGGAAAAATGTGGTTCTTCTCCATGAAAATGAATCCGGCATTTATGGAGATACGCCAGAAAGATGTTTCGATCTATTAGAGACATTGAATTGTGAATATGTGAAAGGAATTTTTGACTTTGCAAATTTTGTGCAATGTAATGCCAAGAATTATCCAGAGGCATTTATGCTGCTAAAAGATTATATTGCATATATTCATGTGAAGGATGCCGTTTACAGTGATCATCATGTGGTACCTGCAGGGAAAGGAGACGGAAACGTATCAGAAATTTTACAGGAATTATATAAAACAGGTTATGATGGCTTTTTATCACTAGAACCTCATTTATGGAATTATTCTGATTTTTCTTTGCTTACTCCAGACTCTCCTGGTTATGATTTACCTGTTGGAGGAGAAAAAAGATTTGCGGTTGCTGTACGAGCAATAAAAAATATCATAAATAAGATTCAATAAGAGGAGGATCCTTATGAATAAAGTGCGTATCGGAATAATTGGCATCGGAGCAATGGGATCAAATCATGCTGAAAGTTTGGTTACAGACAAAATTCCTCATGCAGAGCTTACGGCAGTCTGTGATATAAGTGGGGAAAGGCTAGAATGGGCAAAAAAGAAATTTGGAGAACAAGTTAAACGCTTTCATAATGTGGATGATTTCTTTAATTCCAATGCTTTTGATGCAGTGATGATTGTTACCCCACATTATGACCATCCAAGTCTAGCAATTAGAGCTTTACAAGCTGGCTATCATACCTTAATTGAAAAACCTGCTGGAGTATATACAAAAGCGGTAAGAGAAATGAATGAAGTCGCTAAAAAGAGTGGTAAGGTATTTGGTATTATGTATAATCAACGAACGAATCCATTATATCGAAAAGTAAAGGACTTAATGGATTCAGGAGAACTGGGAGAATTAAAGAGAACGGTATGGATTATAACAAATTGGTATAGACCGCAAAGTTATTATGATTCTGGTGGCTGGAGAGCAACCTGGTCTGGTGAAGGAGGCGGTGTCCTGCTAAATCAAGATCCACATCAACTTGATTTATGGCAATGGATTTGTGGAATGCCAAAGCGAGTACGTGCTTTTATGGATTTTGGAAAATATCACGATATTGAAGTGGAAGATGATGTTACCGCTTACGTAGAGTATGATAATGGAGCTACAGGTGTATTTATTACTTCTACTGGCGAAGCGCCAGGAACAAATAGATTAGAAGTGACAGGTGATAAAGGCAAGATTGTTATTGAAGATGGTAAGTTAACTTTTTGGCGATTGCGCGTATCAGAAAGAGTATTTAATAGAGAGTTTAAAGGAGGATTTGGTAGTCCAGAGTGTTGGAAATGCGACATTCCGATTGAAGGAGACAACACCCAGCATGTTGGCATTATCGAAAATTGGACAAATGCCATTAGAAATGGAGCAGAGCTCATCGCACCAGGGATAGAAGGCATCGATGGATTAACGATTTCAAATGCCATGCATTTATCTGCATGGACAGATCGTTGGGTGGACATTCCCTTAGATGAAGACCTATTTTTTGAACAATTGACACAGAGAATAGAGCAGTCTACCTTTCAAAAGAAGCAGAATGACGTAGGAACATTGGATGTTTCAGGAACGCATTAGGATTCATTAATATTTCTGTATGGGTGAGACTCTATATTTGTAAGAATCTATTTACAGATATAGAGTCTTTTTTAGCCTTTTTCCTTAAAATTTTATGGTATTAGTATAATTCATCATGCTGTGTGGGTATTCCACGTCCACAGAAAGAGAAGGATTCCTCATCTTCATAATAAGGTGAGGGATTTTTTGATGAAAAATAGGTAAACCAAATAAAGCAAAAATACATATTCTAAAGGGAGATGAATAGCATTTTTTTAAACAGAGGGAATAGTTTGAGTATAAATTAGTACCAGGTAATAGTAATTGGTGTTAAAATATAAAGAAATGAATAATGAGGTGATGTGAATGTCAGCTTCTAAAGCACGTATTACAGCAATAGGTTCATACGTTCCAGAACGTATTTTAACAAATAATGATTTAGAAAAAATGGTTGATACGAACGATGAATGGATTGTGAAACGAACAGGTATAAAGGAACGGAGAATAGCAAATGAAAAAGAGTATACGAGTGATCTTAGCTATAAAGCAGTACGTAATTTGATAGAACAATACGATAAAACGATTGATGATGTTGATTTAATCATTGTTTGTACGATGACTCCTGACTATACAACGCCAAGTGTTGCATCCAATCTGCAAGCTAAGCTAGGGATAAAGAATGCTGGTGCGATTGATTTAAATGCTGCCTGTGCAGGATTTACTTATGGGTTGTATGTTGCAAATGGGCTAATTACAGCGGGTTTAAATAAAAAAGTCCTTGTCGTAGGTGCAGAAACTTTATCAAAAATTACGGATTTCACAGATCGCACGACTTGTATCCTTTTTGGCGATGGAGCAGGGGCGGTTCTTATAGAATATGTGGAGGATCAACCAAGCTTTATTTCTTCCCATATAGGGTCTGAAGGGGAGGGTGGTCAACATCTATATTGCACAAATCTGGCTACTCAAATGAACGGCATCGATTTACTGGGAAATGGCTGCATTGTTCAAAACGGGAGAGAAGTGTATAAATGGGCTATTAAAACAGTTACGAGCGGTATGAAAATTGTTGCGGAAAAGGGAAGCCTGTCCTTGGATGATATAGATTGGTTTGTCCCACATAGTGCAAATTTAAGAATGATAGAATCGATTTGTGAGAAAAGTAATTTTCCAATAGAACAAACAATCTTTAGCCTTGTTCATTACGGAAATACTTCTGCAGCTACTATTCCATTGTCATTGGCTATAGGTGTGAAAGAGGGGAAATTAAAAGCCGGTGATAATGTTTTATTATATGGTTTTGGTGGAGGCCTAGCACATGCAGGATTATTGATTAAATGGTCACTTTAAAAATAGTTAACCTTAGTAATAGTATATGGAATGATGAGAAAGGGCATTAGGAAAAGTGCTCTTTTTTTGCATGACGAGGAAGTGGCGGTAAGAATATGTGGCGTCTTATTAGAATCAAGAAAAGTAATAGAGAAATTATCTATCCTATCATCAAAAACAGCAAAATCTAAAAAGAGGTAACCGAATATACTATTGGGTGTTAAAATAGATGTAAGAAAATTTTGTGATAATCCTCTATCCCCCTGGCTTATCCGTTCTAAAGGAGTATGTACAAAAGTGAACTGTCCAATTTAATAATCTCCCATTAACTAAATTTACTTTAATAAATAATGGGGGATAAAACATGAATTTTAATAAAAATTTTTCATTATTAATGATCGGGCAATCTTTTGCGAATATAGGGGATGTTCTCTATATTGTAAGTGTTATTAGTATTATCTATGACTTGAAGGGATCAGCAACAGCTGCATCATTTGTCCCTTTTACCATTACAACTTGTATGTTTATTTCCAGTATAATAACACCCCTTCTCGTCGGAAAAGTAAGGTTGAACTGGTTAATGGCGGGTTCTCAATTGGGGAAGACAATATTGCTAATATTATTAGGCTTTTCATTAACAGGGTTAAATGAATCAAATTACTTTGTGGTCTTTATCGTCATAGGATTCATTGCATTTCTTGATGGATGTGCAAATCCAATAAGACAAACTTTGATACCGTATTACGTTGAACCTGAGTATTTAATGAAAGCGAACGGAATTGCAGAAACGGTGACCCAATTGATTCAAGCAACAATGTGGTTTGTTGGAAGTATGTTTCTCCTAATTTTAAGCTCACAACAACTTATTTGGTTTGTTAGCTGTCTGTTTATTATTTCCAGTTTCTTACTATGCTTTTTGGAAACCGTCTATGCAGAAACAATGAAATCAGCGAGAAAAGTAGAACAAATCAAAGAGGGGTGGGAGATACTATTTCATACTCCGGTATTAAGAAAAATTGCCTCCATTGATCTTTTAGAGGGTTTTGCTGGAACAGTATGGATTGCGGCTGTTTTATACGTATTTGTTAGTGATGCTTTAGAAGTGGAACAAAAATGGTGGGGCTTTATTAATGGAGCCTTCTTCTTAGGACTAATTTTAGGAAGCCTCTATTGTATAAAATATGCTTCCTTAGTGGAAAGAAAAATAGGGAGCTTTTTATTAGTAGGCGCATTCTTTAGTTTTCTTCTTACCATATTATTTAGTTTAAATAGTATTCCTGTATTCGCGCTAGTTCTATCGTTTGGTGTTGGCATTTTTACACAAATAAAAAGTATTCCTCAACAAACGGTCATTCAAACGAGCTTACCAAAAGAACAATTATCGAAGGTATATACCTCATTGGGAGCAATTGGTACAGGAATCTTTGGTATTGGGTCTTTGCTGATGGGAATGCTTACTGATTTATTAGGCGTAAGAATGGTGTTTGTTCTATCAAGCTTACTTCTTGCATTTGCCAGTATAATCATCTATAAAAATAAGTCCTTGTTTGCTAGCAATAGTTATTTCGGCAAAGAAAGAAACTAATCTCTGGAAAAAACTTGACCTTTATAAAAAAGAGGTCGAGTTTTTTTGAATAAATATTCGAAAAACGTTGAATTAATAATTCTAATAATTTAGAATATAGTTAACTGAAAATAAAATAGAGGTGTTGTTGAATGGAAGTTTTTAGTACTACTGGTCGGAAAAGAGAGACGTACCAAGTTGAAATGAAGTATTCACTACTATGGGAGTGTGCACTTGGCATAGCAGCTATCACGAATAACCGGCTACTCAATTCGTTAGATAGGCCAACAAGTTATTGGAAAGATGTAAGAACGAGTCTTTCTGTCGATTTACAAGCAGAATTAGATTATGTAGAAAAAAATAATACGTGGAAGGCATTACTTCAATTACTCCATCAAAAGGATTTTGCCAGCCTAGAAGCATTTAGCGAATATATCAATAATCTCACTGAAAGAGAATTGATCTACCAATGTATTCCGTTTATAACGGAAGCCTATCAGCCTATTAGAAAGAAAGCCGCAAACAAAAATGCAGATGCGATAGAGCAGTTAAGAGACGCAACTAAAAATAACCCGTTTTTTCCAAGCTATATCTCTTTCATTTGTACGATTGATCCACAACAGCTGAAACAGCATCTGATTATAGTCATGAGTGGTTGGTATAAAGCAGTCATAGAACCTGATTTGGAAAACTTGAAATCTATCTTACAAACGGATGCCTGTGCAAAAGAAAAAATGAAAAAGAAAATGGAACCCGAAGAATTTGTAGAATGGGCGACGGGTGGGATTAAGTATATGCCAGAACCAAGCGTTTATAAAGTATTACTTATTCCACAATACATATATCGACCATGGAATATTGCAGCAGATTTAGAAGAAACGAAAGTATATTATTATCCCGTTTCAAATGAAAGCCTATCTCCGAGTGATAAATATATGCCGAGCAATTTTCTTGTATTGAAACATAAGGCTTTAGGGGATGAAGTACGCATGAGAATAGTGAAATTATTATTTGAACAAAGTCGAACACTTCAGGAAATGACGGAAAAATTAGCGTTGGGAAAATCAACGATTCACCATCATTTAAAGATATTGAGATCTGCACAACTAGTAGGAATAGAAGAAGGGAAGTATGTATTAAAGACGCGAGCTATCATGTCATTAGCAAAAGAATTAGAGCAATACTTTCAACAATGAGGGATTTAGAAGAAACCACAAAAAAATGATTGAAACGCAGTATAATAAGATCCAATTCTACAAGGATATCAGCCAAAAATAAGGATGTATCAGCTAAAATAGGAATATATCAGCCAAACCGACAAGGATATCAGCCAAAAAAAGAATATATCAGCCAAACCGACAAGGATATCAGCCAAAAAAAGAATATATCAGCCAAACCGACAAGGATATCAGCCAAAATGAGGATATATCAGCCAAACCGACAAGGATATCAGCCAAAATGGGAATATATCAGCCAAACCGACAAGGATATCAGCCAAAAAAAGAATATATCAGCCAAACCACCAAGGATATCAGCCAAAATATGAATATATCAGCCAAAGTAACAAGGATATCAGCCAAAAAAAGAATATATCAGCCAAACCACCAAGGATATCAGCCAAAATGAGGATATATCAGCCAAAGTAACAAGGATATCAGCCAAAATAGAAATATATCAGCCAAACCAAAGAAAGTGGTGCTAGTTTGTATATTTTTCGAAATAAATCATTTACATATATGTGGATTGGTAATGGCATATCAGAATTAGCAGGAGCTTTTGGAACCTTTTGCAATTCGTTATTAATCTATGAAATAACAGACTCATCTTGGGCATTGGGGAGTATGTGGCTATTATATTTCCTGCCCTCCCTTGCGCTTCAGGTTTTTATTGGACCTTATATTGATCGTTGGAGTAGAAAATGGACCATGATTTTTGCACTTTGGAGCAGGGGACTTGTGTTTGTCATACCCCTTATCGGTGTTATAACAAACACATTAGTCCCATGGCATATTTTTATTGTCCAAATCATTATAGGATTAATAACACCTATTTATTCACCAGCCAATCAAGCGATACTATCCAGTATTGTTTCAAAAAAACAATTGCATACAGCTAATGCATACATAGAAGGAATGGCGAGATTAATGACCTTTACGGCTCCTGTTATGGCAGGGGTGGTCATTGAATATATCGGGGTTAACAGCACTTTATCTTTTATTTGCCTTTCATTGATTATTAGCGGAAGTCTTTTATTAGGGGTTTCCGAAGAAAGAGAAAAGAGACCGGAGAGAAAAGCATGGGGTACTGAATTTATGGAGGGAATCAGTTATTTTTTTCAGCAAAGGACGATAGTGTGGTTAGGAGTTTTTCTAGCATTTGTCCAATTTGGAGTAGGGGTTACGATGGTAATTAATATTCCATATATCAAAACGGTTCTATACGGAAATAATGCCATGTATGGTTATTTTATGGCGGGATTTCCGTTAGGCTATATGATAGGGACATTATTGGTTGGGAAATTAAAATACGCCTCAAGACGAAGATTGATGCTAGGGGCACTTTTAATTGGAGGGTTGACTTATATTAATCTTGGGATAACTAGCTCGCTCATTTTTGCCATAGCAACAGAATTGATTGCAGGTATCGCGATGGCTTTTTTTAGTATCCATAATATAACGATTTGTCAGCAAACTGTTCCTAATCATCTAATGGGAAAAATTATTTCCGTGCGCTCTTTTATCATTCGTGCAATGATGCCGCTTGGCGTATTAATAAGTGGAGTTCTAAGTGAAGTATGGGGAATCCGACCTTTGTACATTTTAATTGGAACATTAATTGCTATTATTTCCCTACTAGGAATGCTACTACCATATTTTGCGTTTATAGATAACGTGAATACTGAGGAAAAGCTTGCTTCCTAAATTCCGATAAAAAAGACTAGGAAACGCTGATAGTGATTTTCCTAGTCTTTTCCCTTTAATACTTTTTCAACAAAATCGCAGAATTATGACCGCCAAACCCAAAGGAATTGGATAAACCAATAGATAAGGAAGCTTTTCTTGCTCCTTCTGGGACATAGTCTAAATCACAGTCAGAATCTGGAGTTTTTAAATTAATAGTTGGTGGAATAATACCTTCTCGCAAACTCTTAACTAAGGCGATTGCCTCCGCTCCACCCGCGGCACCAAGCATATGACCAAGCATCGATTTGTTCGCGGTTACTGGTATTTTATAAGCTTCCGCTTCAAATAATTTCTTAATAGCTAATGTTTCCGATAAATCGCCTACTGGTGTACTAGTCGCATGAGCACTAATTACATCCACATCAGAAGGGGAGACATTTGCTTTTGCTAATGCATTTTTCATGGCGAGATATGCGCCTCTTCCTTCTGGATGGGTTGCAACCATATGATGAGCGTCAGAGCTCGCTCCATAGCCAATAATTTCAGCTAATATCTTAGCATTTCTCTTAAGGGCATGTTCCAAGTCTTCAACGACCAAGATTGCCGCACCTTCACTCATTACAAATCCATCTCGATTTCTATCAAAAGGTCTGCTTGCTAATGTGGGTTCCTCATTATTAGTAGATAAGGCCCTTGCATTACCAAAGCTAGCTAAGGATAAATTTGTAATAGCTGCTTCCGCTCCACCGGCAAACATCACGTCTGCATCACCATTTCGAATGGTGTGAAAAGCTTCCCCAATCGAGGTATTTCCAATGGAACAAGCTGTTACAGGAGAAAGGGAAGGACCTTGGGCTCCGAATCTAATACTAATTTGTGCCGCAGCAGCGTTTGAAATCATCATCGGCACTAAATTAGGACTTACTCGATTAGGCCCTCGTTGATTTAATGTATTTACATTATCAATAAGGGTGGTTAAACCGCCAATCCCTGAACCTACATAGACACCTAGCCGCTCTTTGTCTACTTTATTTAAGTCTAGCTGAGAGTTAGATAAAGCTTCATCTGCTGCTGCTAATGCAAACTGGCTAAATCGGTCAAGCTTCTTCGCTTCCTTTGTACCCCATCTTTCTTCTGGATGAAAGTCCGTTACAACTCCAGCTATTCTTGTTTTTAATGAAGAGGCATCTAAATGCTCGATCATACTGATTCCAGATATTCCATTTAAAAGGTTCTGCCAATAATCATCTACATTGTTTCCTAACGGTGAAATGATTCCCATTCCAGTGATAACGACTCTTTTCACAAATTTTCCCCCATTCCTTTTTTATTTATTGTATGCTTTTTTTATCCTATTACAAGTTGTAGTTTATACTAGTATAATTAATACTAGGTTAAAAAGGAGAATGTATATGAATAGAGACATCCGATTAGAAGCGCTATCCGATTTTCTAAAAACAAAACGGTCAAAAATACAGCCACAAATGGTTGGACTTCCTGCTGGTAGTAGAAGAAGAACGGCAGGACTTCGTCGCGAGGAAGTAGCACAATTAGCTGGTGTAAGCACTACATGGTATACCTGGCTAGAGCAAGGTAGAGACATTAAAGTATCTATTTCAGTTTTAGACGCTGTTGCAGATGCGCTCCAATTGAGTTTAGATGAGAGAAAATATGTGTACGGATTAGCTTTTGAAGAAGGTGGTTCCTTCTTTCCAAAAGGAGAGGAAGAGGAAATGATTACGCCATCCTTGGAGAAAATTTTAAAAGAGCTTCGTTACTGTCCTTCGATTATTACCGATCGACGCTCCTTTATTGTAGGATGGAATGAAGCTGCTAAACAAGTATTCTTGGATTTTGAAAAAATTCCACTTGAAAAAAGAAATCTAATTGAACTGGTTTTTTCAAGAAAAGAGCTAAGAGCATTAGCTGTTAATTGGGAAGACTTTGTCAAAGGATTTCTCTCTATCTTTCGCACTTATTTAGGGCAGTATATGGCAGATGAGTGGTATGGAGAATTTATTGAAGAGATGAAAAAGAACTATCCGGATTTTAATAAAATGTGGAATGAAAGTGAAGTAAGTTCTGCGCCTGAAGTATTAATTGAATTTCGTCACTCCAAGGCTGGGAAAATGATTTATAATTTAACTTCTTTGCAAGTTCATGGCCGAAATGATTTAAGATGTAGCATTTATACGCCTGTTGATGGGACTGGTACAGAAGAGAAGATTAAGCATTTGATGAAATAGTTTAGAATAATAAAGGGACACAGCAGTGGTTGTGTCCCTAATGTTCCAATCAATTAATAAGCTGTCTAATTCCCTCTACAATAGGAGTTTCCGAACGTCCAAGCAATTTCTCAAAGTCTTTGCTTTCTATTTCTAGGGAACCTTCGCGAATATCCTTTTGAATTGCAACAAGCATAGGAACGACAAAGTCTGGTACGCCAGCTTTAGTCATTATTTCAGCATAAGTTGTGTCATCAACCTGTTGAACGGGTACTTCTTTTCCAATCACTGTGCTAACAGCAGCAGCGATATCTTCCTGAGATAATAGTTTGCCAGACAGCTCATAAATCGTATTCTCATGTCCTTCTCCTGCTAGTACTTCTGCTCCTGCTTCTGCGTAGTCTTGTTGTAAAGCCCAGCCGACTTTTCCCTCTCCAGCAGAGGTAATCCATGGTACTCCCGCTTGAACACCTTGAATAGTAGAAAGTTCATTTTCAAGGTACCAGTTGTTACGCAAGAAAGAATAGGGGATGCCTGTTTGAAGAATAGCTTCTTCTGTTGCTTTGTGAACTTCAGCAAGGAAATTTGTGCTTTCTTGTGCATTTGCAATACTTGTATATGCGATAAACGAAACACCAGCATTTTTGGCTGCCGCGACTGCGTTACTGTGTTGACGAATTCTTGTTTCCGTGTCTCCATCTGCTGAAATAATCAATAATCGATCAATTCCTTTAAAGGCTGTTTCCAATGTTTCTGGCTTATCGAAATCTCCCTCGCGAACATCTACACCTTTTACACGTAAATCTTCTGCTTTTTCAGGATGACGAACACTGACTGCAAGCTGGTCAGCAGAAACTTTTGATAGTAAAACATTCACGATTTTAGAGCCGAGTTTACCAGTAGCACCTGTTACTAATAGTTTCATTTTATATTTCCTCCCATTCATTTTCTTATTTCATTATAACCAAATGTTTCTGACAAGATGTGTTGTTGTATATTCAATATAGGTATATAGTATATTCATAGTTAGAAAAATAAAAGTAGTTATTTTTTAATGACATAGTCACATAAATAGTACCATGGGAAAGGAGATAGATCAGATGGCTCGTTATTTTGTTCAAAGAACACCTGACTCGAGTGAAGAGGAAGGGTTCTGTCCTGTTACTTATACGCAAAATTTAACAGCGGGAAGATGGAAAATTATTATCTTATGGCATTTAAGTCAAGGAACAAAACGCTTTAATGAACTACAAAGGCTGTTACCAGGCATTTCAAAAGGAATTTTAACAAGACAGCTAAGGGAATTGGAAGCAGATCAAATGGTACATCGAGAAGTATATAAAGAAGTGCCGCCTAAAGTGGAGTATTCTTTAACAGAAAAGGGAGTAAGCTTTATCCCCATTCTTGATTTAATGGGGGAGTGGGGGAAGAAGCATTATAAGGACTAAAGAAAGATGGGGACAATTGATTGTCCCCATAAGCTTTACAATACTTTATTCAAGAAATCTTTCGTACGCTCATTTTGTGGGTTTCCAAAGATCTCTTGTGGTGTACCTTCTTCGACAATGTATCCATTATCCATGAAGATTACACGGTCCGCCACTTCTCTAGCGAAGCCCATCTCATGTGTAACGATAACCATGGTCATTCCTTCTTGTGCCAATTGTTTTATAACATTCAATACTTCTCCGACCATTTCCGGATCTAAGGCACTTGTTGGTTCATCGAATAGCATAATATCAGGATTCATGGCAAGGGCACGTGCGATTGCGACCCTTTGCTTTTGGCCACCAGATAATTTAGCTGGATTTTCGTTCGCCTTTTCTTTCAAACCAACTCGATCTAAAAGTGCTAATGCTTTTTCTTTCGCTTGCTGTGGCGTTGCTTTCTTTAAATCAACTGGTGCTAGCGTGATATTTTCTAATACCGTTAAGTGTGGAAAAAGATTAAAGTGCTGGAACACCATTCCAATATTTTCTCTAATTTTATTTATGTCATTTTTTTTATCGGTTAATTTAAAGTCATTTACTACTACTTCTCCACTTGTTACTTCTTCTAACATATTTAAACAGCGCAGAAGGGTACTTTTACCAGATCCAGAAGGACCGATTAAGCAAACAACTTCGCCTTCTGTTACCTGTAAATCAATTGATTTCAATACTTCGAGACTACCATATGATTTTTTCAGATTCGTCACTTTAAGCTTGGCCATTTTTTATCCTTCTTTCTAATACATTTGATACTTTTGTTAGAATCATAATGACAATAAAGTACATAATGCCGACAATTAGCCACATTTGGAATGATTCTAAGTTTCTTGCAATAATAATTTTTCCGCTTTGTGTCAATTCATTGATACCGATAATCGAAAGAATAGACGTATCTTTCAAGGTGATAACAAACTGGTTAATAAATGCTGGAATCATTAATTGAATCGCCTGTGGAAGGACGACTTTTCTCATTGCTTTTCCATAAGGAAGTCCCAGACTACGTGCGGCTTCCATTTGTCCTTTATCAACCGATTGAATTCCTCCGCGGACAATCTCAGCCATGTAAGCACCAGCATTTAAACTTAGGGTAATAAGACCGGCAGCAACAGCTGAAATGCGAAAATCAAGAGCTGCTGGTATTCCAAAATAAATAAAGAATGCTTGAACGATTAATGGTGTTCCTCGGAATATATCGATGTAAATAATAGCGATTGTGTTTAACACTTTATTTTTTGCAATACGTAATAATCCGAAAATAATCCCAAGTACGGTTGCAATTAACAGAGAAATAACGGTTAAGATCAATGTCATTTTTAAACCAGATAGCAAGCTTGGGAAACTTTCTTTCAATAGACCGAAAAAGCCGCTTCCTTCTTCCACATCTGAGCCAGTTTCTAAGTATTTATCTAATATTCTTTGATATTCACCTGACGCCTTTAAATTAGCCAAACCAGTGTTAAACATCTCAAGAAGCTCTGTGTTTTGTCCTTTTGAGACAGCAAAACCATATGATGCTCCTGCTTCTTTATCTGTGACAATTTTTAATCCATTTCCTTGCTTGATTCCATATGCTAATACAGGATAATCATCAAATACAGCAACGGAATTTCCTGTTCTTACTTCTTCGTACATATTAGCAGAATCGTCAAAAGTCACGATTGAAAATCCGTATTCGTCTTTGATGCTCTCTGCAAAGCTAGCACCTTCTGTTCCTGTTTTCACAGCAACTTTTTGACCTTTTAAATCTTCATAAGAGGAGATGGTCTCATTATCACTATCAACCGCCATAATGATACCTGAATCAAAATAAGAATCAGAGAAATCAAACTTCTTTTGTCTTTCCTCTGTAATACTCATTCCGGCAATAACAGCATCTACTTGGTTTGATTCAAGCGCTTGAACAGCAGCGTTAAATCCAAGTGGCTTCATTTCATATTGGAAGCCTTGGTCTTTTGCAATAGCAGCGATTAAGTCCATATCAATTCCAACGAAATCACCATTTACATCCTGAAATTCAAATGGTGCAAATGTAATATCTGTTGCAATCTGATATACTTTCTCCTTTGCTTCTGCTTTTGTTATGGGAGAAATAATACTCAATATAGTTAAGATAACTACAAAGAATAAAATAAATTTAGACATTCTTTTTTGCTTCATTCGTGTAACTCCTTTTCGCATTATTCTTGATGTTGATAAGTTTTGGATATCTTATGTTAGATTATCTAACAAAAACATAATTAAAATAATACTAAACAATCGTGATATTGTACAGATAGGAATATAAAGTGAAATTTTTCCATATTTTTTGTCAGAAATGGATTACATTACAGAAAGTATGTTATACTACAGTTACTTACAACGAAAGGGATGATGGGTGAACGATGAAGAACTAATCTTATTTTTCAACAATTTGAATGAAAAAATTTCAAATTAACCAAAAATAGGATTAGTCTGCCCATTTTCATATAACGCTTTTCTGTGTATATCTCTAATGGTATGCGCACAATTAGTGGTCGATATGCACGGTTTTTTTGTATATGATCATGATTGGGAACGAGCGGATAATTAGGTACGGCTAATCCTTCCAAGGAAAATTGGGAGGATTTTTTTTCTCCCTTCATAGAAAGGGTTTGATCGGATGACAGAACTATTTAAATTAGTGAATATCAGTTATGAAGTGTTGGATGCAACCATTTTTGAAAAAATAAATGCAAGTGTACGGCAGGGAGAGGTTATTGGGATTATTGGCAAGAATGGTGCAGGCAAATCAACATTATTGCAATTAATAAATCAAGATATAGCTCCTACAAATGGGCATTTGAAGTGGATAAAGGAAAATTTGGTTATTAGAATGGTTGAGCAAGAAACAGAAAACTATGACCTAGCGGAAGAAAATTCAACTGAAATGAAGCTGTTGGAAAAATGGCAAGTGCCAACAAATGATTTTCAGAATATGAGCGGTGGGGAAAAGTTAAAAGCTCGGCTTGCTAGAGGTTTTGCTGTTGAAGCAGACATACTGCTTTTAGATGAACCAACCAATCATTTAGATGAGCGAAGTATGAAACTCCTTCAACAGCAAATCAAAAAATATAAGGGTACCATTCTCCTTGTCTCTCATGATCGTTATTTTCTAGATAGTGTAACCACAAAGATTTGGTCTATTGAAAGTAGGAAGCTTATTGAACATAAAGGAAACTATTCCAGTTATATGGAAGCGCGCGAACAGAAAAGGTTAACCCAGCAGAGGGAATATGATAAACAACAAAAGAAGATTAAACAAGTCGAAGGACAAATGAAAGAGATTACCTCTTGGGCGCAAAAGGCACATGCGCAATCAACCAAACAAGAGTTTCCAAAGGAATATTATCGGGCAAAGGCGAAACGAATGGATGCTCAAGTGAAATCGAAGCAAAAACGATTGGAAAAGGAACTGGAAAGAAATAAAGTGGAGCGTGTAGAAGAAGAGTATACGGTATCTTTTTCGATTGAAGCGAATAAAAAGAAAGGAAAACGCTTTTTGGAGATTAAGGATTTATCGAAGAAATTTGGCTCTCGCGTTTTGTTTGAAAAAGGGAATATTACGATTCAATATGGCGAGAAGGTTGCTATTATAGGTCCGAATGGAAGCGGGAAGACAACCTTATTAAACATTATTTTAGGAAAAGAAAAAGCAGACGGGGAAGCCTGGATTTCTCCTACGGCCAATATGGGGTATTTAACACAGGAAGTATTTGATCTCCCTTTAGAGGAAACACCAGAACAGCTATTTTTTACTGAGACGTTTGCTGCAAGGGGAAAAGTACAAACGTTAATGAAACATCTAGGGTTTATGCCGTCCCAATGGAAGGAACCGATAAAAAATATGAGCATGGGGGAACGGGTAAAGTGTAAGTTAATGGCATATATTTTAGAAGAAAAAGACGTGCTTATTCTGGATGAACCAACGAACCATCTTGACTTGCCATCCCGTGAACAATTAGAAGAAACGTTATCGCAATATAATGGGACTCTTCTAATCGTTTCCCATGACCGCTATTTTTTGGAGAAAACAACAACAAGCAAAATAGTTTTAGCAGAAGGATTCTTAAAGAGGCAATGGACAGAATCGGAGAAGCAGGAAAGGGACAATAAAGAGGAACTGCGTTTAAAGCTAGAAACAGAAAGACAAGAAGTTCTAGGAAAATTAAGCTTTATGACACCAAAGGATAAAAAATATGCAGAATTAGATAGAAAGTTTCTGGATTTGACGAAGCGAATGAAGGAGTTGGAGTAGTGGGACGTGGGGCCGGGTTCCTTGTCCCACTCAATTTACAAAATAATAAATTGCTGTAGCTATTGCTAATGACACAATCCCAATCAAACCAACTACTATGGAAATCTTTGTGTTTAATGCGCGATCTTCTTTTGTTTCTGTGAAATAATGGTTTCTATGTTGCCGTCCATCGGGCCATGCGCCTACCATAGTTACAGCGATAAAAATCGCGATAATCCCAATGACTAAAAAAAATGTAAACATAGTTATTCCTCCTTTTCCAATGAAGCACCTTTTTCTTTTGTAAAATATACGTTTTGTCCTCCCTAAAAGTTACAGAAATATAAGATTATTTGTGTTTTAATAAAAAGAAAGAGGAGGAATAGGCATGAGAGTACCTGTTAAGCTACAAAAGGGGGATGAAATTAGAGTAATCGCTCCTAGTCGAAGTGCAAAAATTTTATCGGAAGAGGGAATTGTGCAAGCAAAGAAAAGATTAGAGGATTTTGGATTTGTTGTTACGTTTGGTAAGTATATTTTTGAATCCGACTTACAGTTTTCCACGACAATAGAACATCGAATAGAAGATATTCATGATGCTTTTCGGGATAAAAAGGTGAAAGGGATTTTAACTGTAATTGGTGGATTTAACAGTAATGAGCTATTGCCTTATTTGGATTATGAATTAATAAAAAACAATCCAAAGATACTTTGTGGGTATAGTGATATTACTGCTTTAGCAACAGCCATCACAACAAAGGCTGATTTTATTACATATTCAGGACCGCACTTTTCTAGCTTTCAAATGGATAAGTTACAGGAATACCAAACGGAATATTTCCAGAAATGCTTGATGGAATCACAGAAATTTATGGTTGAGCCTTCTGATGTATGGACAGATGATGCATGGTATTTGGATCAAGAAAATCGTAACTATGAACCTGGTGGCTGGGAAGTATACCAAGAGGGTAGGGCAAAAGGGCAAGTGTTTGGCGGTAATCTATGTACCTTAAATTTACTGCAGGGAACAGAATATATGCCAAATCTGAAAGACAGCCTTCTGTTTGTAGAAGATGATGAATTAACCATTCCAGAAACGTTTGCAAGAGACTTAACTTCTTTATTACAGACTGCTGGCTCCATAAAAGCGCTAGTAATTGGGAGATTTCAAAAAGCTTCTAAGATGTCAGAGGAGCAGCTTCTATTTATTCTGGATAAACATCCTCTTTTGAAAAAAATCCCTGTTCTCTATAATGTTGATTTTGGACATATTCAACCATTCTTTACTTTTCCAATTGGAGGAGAAGTAGAGATTGATACGATGACACATGGAATAAAGATGACTACTTTTTAAACAATCCAGAGGAGGAATCGACTTGGAGCTTAAAGAAAAAATAAAAAATCTGCCAACATCTCCAGGGGTGTATTTGATGAAAGACTCCTCTGGTCACATCATTTATGTTGGCAAATCAAAAAAATTAAAAAATAGAGTTTCTTCCTATTTCCAGCATTCGAAAAATCGGTTTGGCAAATGGGAGAAGCTTGTAAAGCATATAAAGGATTTCGACTTTATCCTAACAGATACGGAATTTGAGGCATTGATGCTGGAATGTAAGTTAATAAAGGAAATTCAACCTATGTACAATAGAATGATGAAAACAACAAAGGCTTATAACTACATCGTTTTTCGATGGCAGAAGGGAAACTATCATATGGAGATCGCCAATGAGTTAGATAAGGACGATGTTCATTATTACTTTGGTCCCTTCACTAGTAAAGGAACAGTAGAAAATGTGATAAATGGAATAAAAGCATTTTATAAAATAAATTGCTCCCAAGAGAAGTGGAGTCAAAGTCCGTGCTTGAATTATTCCATCGGAAAGTGTATGGGGATTTGTTTTGATCCAATAGCCAAAGAAGCTCACCAACAAATTATTCATCGGCTTATCGCTTTATTTAATAAAAAGGATAATGGTGTACTAGAAGAGATGTCCACAAAAATGATTGAAGCCTCCAGTAATGTTGAGTTTGAGAAGGCAGCAGAAATTAGAGATACGATTACGAAAATAAATACGATTTTGCAAACAGAATCAGTAGTAAGTTTTATGGTGGATAATCATCTAATAATGGCAGTAGAATCCTTAGCTGACTATCGAATAAAGCTTTTTCTTATTAGACGAAATAAAATTATTTATCAACAAATATATGAAGTCAATCAGGTAGATATTCAAGAAGTGAAGAGAAGGATAGAATCCCTTTCTGTACCCAACCAACATATCAGTGCTTTGGGAAAAGAGGAAATAGATGAAGCGTATATTATTTATAAATATTTAAACAGCGACAATTGTACGTATACTGTTATAGAGGATGATCGAGTAAGTAGCACTGAATGTGATTATTTGGAAGATGTTCTTAGGAGAATCCTTCCGATTCCTATCCAAAATTAGAGGAGAAAATAAATATGCTGTCAAAAGAGCAAATTGCAGAAATAAAATCACTTAAAGAAATTTGTGAGCAAGAGGAAGGATATGAGTTAAAGCTTAACTTCGATATGCTAGAAAACCGAAATGGAGAAAATAAAGAGGACTTTTTCCATAATGAAGACGGCAAACTAGTTGGATTTTTAGGAAGCTACTATTTTGGAAGAAAAGTAGAGTTTTGTGGCATGGTTCATCCACAGTATCGAAGAAAAGGGATTTTTACAGCATTACTGGCGGAAGGTCTAGAGGAGGCAAGAAGGAGAGGGGCGACGAGCATATTATTGAATGCTCCTGCTACATCCCAGAGTGCGAAAGCATTTTTAGAGAAAATTCCTTGTTCCTATACCTTTTCGGAGCATCAAATGAAATGGCAGAAGGCAAACATAATCGAGGACACAGCGATTAAGTTAAGACCCTATGATTATGTTCATGACAAAGAAGTAGAAATCCAGCTTGATGTCCGAGGATTTGGAATGGTGGAAGAGGATGTCAGAGCATATGTAGAAACAATAAGGGAACTGGATGATGATCACCGTATGATTATTGAGGTGGATGGAAAAATAGCAGGGAAAATCAGAGTTTCTGAAATGAATGGAGAAGCATGGATTTATGGTTTTGTGGTATTTCCAGAGTTCCGCGGGCAAGGAATTGGCAGAAGGGCATTATCGAAAGTAGTAAAACAAGAAGAGCAAAAAGGCTTGCCGATTTTTTTAGAAGTAGAAGCCAAAAATGCTCGTGCGCTTAAGCTTTACGAGTCTTGTGGATTTCGAAGCTATCATTCTCAGGATTATTACGAAATTAAGTAACTGTCAAAAAAAGTAGGTAACCTAGAAAATAGGTACCTACTTAGCATGTTAGGTTAAAGGAAGGGTAGTAATACAAGTGTTATCATCTTTAAAAGTAGCAAATTCGGTCTTAGCTGTCTTGCCATTATAAGAGATAGTCATTTTAAAATCCTTGTTGCGAGGAAGCCATACATCGATAAAACCATTTGCTTGGGATGTTATCTGTTCATCCACATAAACCTTTCCATCTTGATCTTCAATATATACAGCAAATTCCTTATTAGCCAATTCTCCGCGGCAACCTGCTAGATTATGGATTGCGCAAGGGTGTGTATCAATTAAGTAAGGAGCAAATGATACGAAAAATTCACCTTTAGGCAACTGATAGATAAGTTCCTCGTTTTCAGGCGTGCTTACTGTTAGTGTATCGGAGCTAATCGAAGCAGAAACGGCTGATATTTTGCCAGTACTATAATCATGGACGAGTTGTTTAACATCTCCACTTTCCATTTTTTCATAGCGATTATTTTGATTGATTAATAAATAGATAGTTATGGCAAATACTATTGTAATGAATATTGGGATGATAAGTTTATTTTTTTTCATCTTAATCGCATTCTCCCTTTTTAGTTTGATTGCTTATTTATTAAGATATCAAACTAAACCGCAAAAAAGAGGAAAGAGAAATGGAGATTTTGTGAATTTTTCAAATTAAATAGGAAGTGATATTTTTGCTAGTTATGTAAGAAAATGTGAAAAAAGTCCTTCCTGTCTCTTGTGCATCTGACTATTTTCCTATAAAATTTGTAATAGAAGCTAGAAAAAGGAAAAAATGTAATGCAATAATTCATTAAATATATTAAGGTGTTAAAGGCAAATTCATCGAAAGGTGAAGACGCAAAGCTATAGGGACTAAGATCTTGGAGATTAAGTCAGCCAGTTACCGATTTATCTTTATAAACGGAAGGCTAATCGGAAGAAGATTAGTTTTTTTCTGTATTTAGATCGTTGTAATATGCCGATGATAGTCTCACAAATTTAAGGTGAGGATGAAGATGGGGATTTTCTATTTTTTTTGCGGGATAATATTTGGTATTTTCTTTTGGAAGGTAAATGCCAAACGAAAACATAATAGCTGGAAAGTGAAAATGGAAAGGGAAGATATTATGTTTCGCTTAGTGGAAAGCTCGAAGGATATTGTTTACAGATATGAAGTAAGACCGCAAATGAGACATTCGTATATTAGTCCATCCACCGATTATATTTTAGGAGAGGGAATGGTTAAGGAATTCTATCGAAATCCCCATGCTCCTTTAGAATTAATCCATCCAGATGATTATCATATTATGTACAAAAAACTCATTGGAAAGATAGATTATAGTGAGCCATTGATCCAACGTATGAGATGTGTAGACGGTAATTATAAGTGGTTTGAGGAATATGCCACCCCTATTTATGAACTAGGGAATCTAGTAGCTATACATGGAATTATTCGCAATATTGATGAGAAAGTGCGACTGCGACAAAATTTAGAGTATCAACTGATTCATGATGCACTGACAGAGGTACATAATCGATTTTATTTTGAACAAAAGATGGAAGAATTTGATACAAAAATAGATGAGGCAATCGCTATTATTTTATGTGATTTAGACGAACTAAAGCAGGTAAATGATAAATATGGGCATAAACAAGGTGACGATCTAATCAAAGAAGCTGGAAAAATACTAAACACTTTTTCTTCCCCGTATATAACGGTCTCAAGGATCGGTGGGGACGAGTTTGTCCTACTAATACAAGGAATGGGAAAGGAAGAAATAGAAGAGTTGTACAAACGTATGTCCATGGAATTAAGCGGCGATGAGGAAAGGGATACGGATACTACTGTAAAAATGTCTATAGGCTATGCATTTGTTTCAAGCTCCCTTGGAAAAATGACTGCGTTATTTACAGAAGCAGATGATAATATGTACCAAAATAAAATGAAGAAAAAGAAAAATACCATACCTTACGGAAATAGAGTGATTGTAAAGTAACTGGTTGGATAGCTAGTATATTGGTTGAAAGAACGGCCTTCATTAGTCGAATGAGGGCTATTTTTTTTACCACTATAAAAGATGAAGTGCTCCACTTTTGAAATATCCTTACCCTCAAGCATTGCTAAGCCAAATAAAATCCTTTTACCACCCCTATATTAAAAAAATACAGATGATATTAAAAGAGTACTATTGTTAACGCTTACAAAAAGGCGTTTTTTCTCATACAATTTTAACTGTAAAGAAAGGAAAGAACCAAATTCAAAGGGGGAAAAAATCAATGAAAAGATGGAAATCCATATCCTTATTACTTGTAGTAGTGCTAATTGCTGCTCTGATGGGAGCTTGCAACAGCACAGGTGGAAGCAGCAATAAAATTAGTGTGGGAATTGTCTTGCCAACGAAAGATGAGCCACGCTGGGTACAGGATGAACAGCGTTTTAAAGATGCCTTAAAAGACTCTGAATATACGACTGAAATTTTATTCAGCCAAGGTTCTTCTGCGAAGGAAAAAGAAAATGTGGAAACGTTAATTAATAAAGGAATTGAAGTACTTATTATAACTCCACAAGATGGAGCGGCAGCAGCGGCAGCTGTTGAGGCTGCTAAAAAAGATGGCATTAAAGTTATTTCATACGACCGTTTGGTTACAGATACTGATGCAGTTGATTACTATGTCACTTTTGATAGTGTGGCAGTTGGTGCTGCACAAGGGCAATATTTGATTGAGCATTCAGAAGGAAAGGATGTCCCTTTGTATCTATATGCAGGAGCTGCATCAGATAACAATGCCTTTTTATTCTTTGAGGGAGCATGGAATGTACTTCAACCAAAAATTGCGGATGGAACATTCAAAATTGCTAACTCAAGTGAAGCAGAAAAGTTAAAAGATAAGCAAGAGCTTAGTCGTGATGAAATGAGTAAAATCTTAGGCCAGGTTACAACAAACTGGGATCCAAACGAAGCGAAAAATAAAGCACAAACTCATTTAACAGCGGTAGGAACAGACATGAAGGGCGATGTTGCTGTCTTAGCGCCTAATGATGGAACTGCCCGCGCAATTGCTGATGTTTTCGCTTCTGATGGAGATATTTCTAGTTATACCGTGACAGGACAAGATGCAGAAAAGGCATCTATTCAATATGTGATTGATGGAAAGCAATCCATGACCGTATTTAAAGATGTTCGTACCTTAGTAACGGACGCAATGGGGATTGCTGTTGATATCTTAGATGGAAAATCACCAGAAACTACAGGTTCTTATGATAATGGAGCGATTGAAGTAAGTGCGAAGCAAACAAATGTCATTGTTGTAGATCAAGATAATGTCCAAACAGAATTAATTGACTCAGGCTATTATGAAGCAAGTGAATTTACAGGATTAAAGTAATTTTATAGAAGGGACTTCCAAAAAAAAAATGTTCGGCCTCCATTGGCTATATCGATTGCTTTTGGTGATTGATATATCAAGGGAGGTCGGCCCTTTCATCCATTCCCTTGTCAGCTTTTAAAGGAGGAAGAAAATGAGTGAATATATTCTTGAAATGAATGGGATCACAAAAGAATTTACAGGAGTTAAGGCGTTAAGCAATGTGAATTTCAAGGTTAATAAAGGAGAGATTCATTGTTTAATAGGAGAAAATGGAGCTGGTAAATCGACTTTGATGAAAGTGTTGAGTGGAGTCCATCCATATGGAACGTATGAGGGGGATATTGTCTTTGAAGATGAAATTCAACAGTTTCATAAAATTAGTGACAGTGTGAAAACAGGGATTGTCATTATTTATCAAGAGCTTGCTTTATTTCCTGATTTATCAGTGTATGAAAATATTTTCGCTGGCAATGAAGTGAAGCAAGGTGGAGTAATCAATTGGAACCAAACGATTGTAGAGTCAAAGAAATTACTAGAAAAAGTAAAACTGGATGTTGCTCCAGACACACTTGTAAAAGATTTAAGTGTCGGGAAAAGACAGCTAATTGAAATTGCTAAGGCATTAAGTAAAGATGTAAAGCTTCTTATCTTAGATGAACCGACAGCTGCATTAAATGAAGATGATAGTGAAAATCTTCTTCGCTTGTTAAAGGAACTAAAGCATCAGGGGATTACTTGTATTATGATTTCCCACAAGCTAAAGGAAGTTATCTCGATAGCAGATAAAGCGACTGTCCTTCGAGATGGCCAAACAATTTGTACCCTAGAAGCTGCTAAAGGAGAAATTACAGAGAATTTTATTATTAAAAACATGGTTGGTCGAGAAATAGAGGATATTTATCCAAAACGAAATAAGAAAGAAAAAGGAACCCCTATTTTAGAGCTGAAAAATTGGAGTGCCTTTGATCCTCAATTAGGGAGAGATGTGGTAAAGAATATTAACCTCCATGTGAAAAAAGGGGAAATAGTTGGGATAGCAGGCTTAATGGGGTCAGGACGAACGGAGCTTGCATTAAGTATATTTGGAAATGCAAAATCGTATAAGATTCAGGGTCAAATATATTTGAATGGGGAACCGCAAAAATTTAAACATACGAGTGATGCTATTCAAGCGGGAATAGCGTATGTAACAGAAGATCGTAAAGGAGACGGATTATTCTTGCTGCAAGATATTAAGAGTAATATCTCCGCTGCTAATTTGAAAGGAATTGCGCAAAAAGGAGTCATTAATGAAAATGAGGAAATTAAGGTTGCTGACTCCTATAAAAAGTCGCTTCATATAAAAGCTTCATCACTTGAACAGTTCGCAGGTAATTTAAGTGGAGGAAATCAGCAGAAAGTCTCACTTGGAAAGTGGCTCTTTGTTGCCCCAAAACTATTAATCTTAGATGAACCAACCCGTGGCATTGATGTTGGTGCTAAATTTGAAATTTATACTGTTATGAATAAGCTGATTGAAGAAGGATTAAGCATCATCATGATTTCTTCTGAGCTAGGAGAGGTGCTTGGCATGAGCGACAGAGTGTATGTCATGGCGCAAACAGAATTAAAAGGTGAATTGTCTATAGAAGAAGCGAATCAAGAAAACATTATGCAGCTGGCAACACAATAGGGAGGGTGGAAAGATTATGTATCAAGATGCAAAAGCACTTATTCGAGCGAATATTCGTGATTATGGAATGTATATCGCTTTGTTTGTTATTATTCTTACGTTTACGATTATGACAGACGGACTATTTATCTCTTCGCGAAATATAAGTAATTTACTAGACTCAGCAGGATATATAGCCGTGCTTGCAGTTGCGATGACATTGATTATAGTTATTCGTCATATCGATTTATCTGTTGGATATGTTGCGGGATTTCTCGGGGCGATTGCCGCAATCCTACTGACACAGGCAGGCGTATCTGTATATATTTCCATCCCCATCATTCTCATTCTAGGAATTGTAGTAGGATTATTTAATGGGCTGTTAGTAGCACAAGTAGGCATACCATCCTTTGTGGCTACTTTAGCAGGAATGCTGATTTTTCGGGGTGCTTTATTGCAAGTAACGGAAAAAACAGGAACTATTATTATTCAAAATGATGCATTTAATGCAATTGGCAATGGATATATTCCATCCATGTTTGAAGTAAATGGACTGCATTTTTTATCCTTATTGGTAGGGTTAATAGGGATTCTGCTCTATATTTATAGCGAAATAACAAATAGAAGGAACAAATTAAACTATCAATTCGATGTATTGTCTAAACCGATGTTTATTTTAAAATTAGCATTTGTTTCAATCATTATTGCTTATATTACATGGATTCTTGCTGGGTATAATGGATTTTCTTGGACCGTTATTGTAATGCTTGCAGTTGTTTTTGTGTATCATTTCTTGACTACGAAAACAGTACTTGGAAGACATATTTATGCAGTCGGAAGCAATCCAGAAGCTGCTCACCTTAGTGGGATTAATGTCAAAAAAATTACTTATATTGTTTTTGGATCCATGGGAATGATGGCAGCATTATCCGGTATTTTATTCACGGCTCGTCTTCAATCAGCAACCACAACAGCCGGTACTCTATTCGAATTAGATGCCATCGCTGCTGCCTATGTAGGGGGAGTTTCAGCTGCTGGAGGAGTTGGAAAAGTAACAGGTGCTATTATTGGTGCAATCGTTATGGCATCACTTTCAAGTGGGATGAACTTACTAGGTGTTGGAATATCTTATCAATATATGATTAGAGGCGGAGTTTTAGCAGGTGCGGTTATATTTGATGTAATGACGAGAAAGTCAAAATAAACTAGAAGGAGAGACAGCGGTCTCTCCTCTTTTCCGCTTTTTCACTAGGACAAGCCTATGCCACGTTTTTCACTAATCCCTTTTTTGCTGTTATTTCCCACTAGATAAATGATATTACTTTTCCCAGAAAAGATAACTATTGAACAATCTACAAAGGATGCTATGATGAGTTTGTGGGATACAATTAATGGAAGGAGACTGATCTTTTGCGAAAAACAATTATGGTTATATTTTTAACGGTCATCCTAATTCTTTGTTATTTTACATTTGATGCAGCAAAAAATGTTTTTCGTGCGGATTGGCAATTCCCCTCTGATGATAGGATGAACAATCAAGATCAGCAGCGTCTTGTCTTAATCACTCAGGAAAGAGATACTCCTTTTTGGGATAAAGTAGCAAAGGGTGCGAAGAAGCAGGCGGAAATTGAAGAAGTTAGTCTTGAAGTTTGGGGGAGCTATAGCCATAATCAGGAAGATTTTCTGAAAAACGTCGAAATAGCGATTCAATCGAAAGTAGATGGAATTATTGTTCAGGGGTTAGATACGGATGAGTTTAAGAATTTGACAAAAATAAAAGCCTCCTTTTATGGAGTTCCTATCATTACTGTTGCCAATGATGTTCCGATAGCTGACAGTTTGCGAAGAACTTATGTAGGGTCCGATCAATTTTCAGCTGGAAAAATGATTGCAGAGCAACTAGTAAGGGATATGGGATCAAAGGGGAAGGTTGTTCTCATGCTTGAATCCCAGGAGGAATATTTTCAAAAACAACGATTGAAAGGCATAGAGGAGATACTTAAGCAATATAAAGATATTAATGTTGTGTATGCAAAAACAATTGATACAACGAAAGAGCAAGTAGTTGTGACAACACAGGATATTTTAAATAAGGAACCTGATACGAATGCGTTCATTGCTATTAATGCAAATGTTTTGGGAACTTTGGTTAAAGAAATTAGTAAGCGTTACCAAATCGATCCTTATTATTTATATTCCTTTGATGATGGACCGGAATCCATCTCCCTATTAGAAGAGGGAACCTTAGATGCCATGGTAGAGCAAACTCCTGAAGCAATGGGAGAACAGAGTGTCCAGTTAATGATGGAATGGCTGAACGGTGAAAAAGTTCCGTTAGATAAAAATGGCTATCTTACAGATATAAAGATACAAAAGGCGGAAAATACAAATGAATAGTATTCAGAAAAAAATTCTTCTGCTCACAACCATTGTCTTGATTATCATGTCTGTTATATGGATTGCGCTTACTTACTATAATCACAAGACGCAACAACAGTATAATGAGATTTTGCAGCGTTATTTAAAACTAAACGAAGTTACCACTAGTAGCCAGAATGTCATTACTGATATAAATAACTACATGATAAAACCATCTGAAGAAAATATGTCTCAGCTTAACCAAAGTAAGAAGAGAATGGAAGAAGCAAAGCAAGGTGTTATTACACTAAGAAATGAAGAAAACAATTTTACCTTAACAAACTATGTTCATTTAATGGATAGTTTTATTGAAACAACCAATCGACTTCTGCTATTTTTATCAGAAAATGACAGTGAAGCGGCAGCTCAGGAATTTTCTGAAGTAACAAGCATATCAACATATATTTCAGAGATGTCTTTATCTTTAGTAGATACAGAGCTAAAGACCTATGACCGTTTTTATAGAGGTATTATTAAACAGTCAGGTGAAGTAATGAAATTAGGAATCTTCCTTTTATTATTAATCATGTGTGTATTGTTTTTGGTAACATATTGGTTTTCTCTAACTATTACTAGACCAATATTTAAGCTAACCCAGGCAGCAAACGAATTGTCTAAGGGCCGATTTGATTTGCAGGTGAAAGTAGAAACAAAAGATGAGATTGCCTTTCTAGCGAGAACCTTTGATCGAATGAGAAAGAACATTAATATGCTAATTTCAGAAATAAAACATAAGGCACAGTTAGAACATGAATTACAGCAGAGCAAACTATTACTGCAAGAAAGTCAATTTAAAAGTTTACAGAGTCAAATCAGTCCCCATTTTCTGTTTAACACCTTAAATACGATATCTAAAAAGGCTTATTTAGAAGGTTCAGAAGAAACAAGTGATTTATTAGTTAGTGTAGCAGGAATTCTGCGCTACAATTTAAAGCAATTAGATCGGTCGGTGACACTGCGAGAGGAAATAATGGTAGTAAGGCAATATATGGATATACAAAAAGCAAGATTCACAGATAGATTACGATTTTTTATGGAGATAGATGAATGTTGTCTAGATTGGAAAATTCCGTCGTTAACTTTACAGCCAATTATTGAGAATGCAGTTATTCATGCAGTGGAACCAAATGAGGATGGTGGAACGATTTGGGCAAGAGTAATCGATGAGAAGGATACAGTCCTAATCGAAATTGAAGATGATGGGATTGGAATACATAAGGATAAAATACACCTATTACTTACAGAGGATTCACAGCTAGTTGAAAATAAATCAAAAGGCATTGGAATAGGATTTAGCAATGTAGTAAAAAGATTACGACTGTTTTACGGCGAGGAAGATGTCATAACGATTAAGAGTGAGATTGGCTCAGGAACTAAGGTGATCATTCAAATTAAAAAATAGGGTGTGGGATGATGATAAAACTCCTCATTGTAGATGATGAACAAATAGAGAGAGATGGAATGGAGGCAATCATAAAAAAAGGTTTTCCTGATACAAAGATAATGCAAGCGAAAAATGGAAAAATGGCAATCGAATTAGCGGAAACATTTCGACCTGATTTAATACTAATGGATATTAAAATGCCTGGCATCAATGGCTTGGAAGCAATGGAAAGGATTACCGCAAGCAATTCAATGGTTCGCTTTATTATGGTCACTGCTTTTGATACGTTTGAATATATGCGTCGATCCATAAAACTAGGAGTGAAGGATTATATTCTTAAACCGAGTCGAGCAAGTGAAATTATTACAACGGTCGGAAAGGTTTTTCAGCAGATTAAAGAGGAACATAGAGCAACTATTGTCAGAAAATATCAAGAAGAAGCATTTTTGAAAGCGTTATCTCTAGTGGAAACTGATGTGGTGACACAATTATTATTCGATCATGTCCACGAAGTGCATGTTGATATGCTTGTAGAAATGTTAGAGACGCCATCTACACAGGAAATGTTTGTCATGCTAGTGCTAATGCCAACAGGGGGAGAGTCTCTTTATTCGGTCATAAAAGAGAAAATTAGAGAAACGAAAAGCTGCTGGGTAGGTGCCCTTTATGGTAGTCATCTTCCTATCATTGTGTTTAGAGACGAAAAAGTTTCTTATCGTTCACAGGCAACTTCTCTAGCTCAACAAGTGCTTTCCATTGTTAAACGTACGAAGAAAGCGGATTGTTTTATTGGAATAGGGAATGTTTCGGATTCCTTAGAGAAGGTTCGCCAGTCGTACCATGAAGCTCTATTTGCGACGATGGATATTTCCTTACCAACAAAATATCGTTTTTATTCAGAAGAAGCAGCATCTTCAAGTGATACGATGAGTGGAAGATTAATAGAGCACCGGAAAAAGGAATTTGCTGACCAAATTCGAATGGGGCAATGGGAGAATGCACGAAAATATATTTTATATGTTCTGCAGCACTATGAAAAAGAAGCGGCAGACGTATTGCATACACAGCAACGAATATTAGAAATTCTTTGGATTATATCACGAGTGATGGAAGATATGGGAATGGAGACAGATCCCCCTTTATATGCATATAAGCCTTTAAACTACCGGGAATTGCAAGTAGAAACAACGAGATTACTTGATGAAATGGTTCATTCTTTTAGACAAAGAACAGAACGATTGGAAGCAGATGCGATTCATCAGTTGAAGCAATATATTCTTTCCCACTCTCAAGAAGATATATCCTTAGATTCATTGGCTAGGAAAGTCGGTCTTAGTCCTATTTATATAAGCAAGATTTTTAAAGAAAAGCAAGGGGTTAACTATATTGATTTCTTAACAGAATGTCGAATTGAAAAGGCAAAGGAATTAATAAGAGATACGGATAAAAGTATAAAAGAAATTACCTTCGAAGTTGGTTACCATGATCCCAACTATTTTAGTAAAGTCTTTAAAAAGCTATGCAATATGTCACCAAAGGAATATCGGAAGTTATTATTAGCGAATAAGACATCCTAGATACTTCTTTGATTAACAAGACCATTAGAAGAAAGAGCTAAAGTGATTAAAATAGGAGAGAGTTGGATGAGACGGATAGGAAAACAAACATTGTTCATTCTGTTACTATGCTTAACAGGTATTTTTGCTGGCTGTTATAAGGAACAAGGAAAACAGGAAGGGTATTTGCCGTCTAAGGCTACTTCCAAAACAATAGAAGCAAAAGAAGAGACTAAAAAGCTTAAAATAGGATTTTCAATGGATACCTTGAAAGAAGACAGATGGCAAAGAGACAGAGATTTATTTAAAGAAGCAGTGGAAGAACTAGGTGCAGAAGTAGAAAGCGTTGCTGCGAATGGTGATGACGCTTTGCAAATTTTACAGGCAGAGACGTTAATAAGCAAAGGGGTCGATTTATTAGTCGTAGTCCCACATAATGCAGAAGCAATGGCAACTATTGTGAACAAAGCTCATTCGTCTGGAATAAAGGTTCTCTCGTATGATCGATTAATAAAAAATGCCGAAGTCGATTTATATATTTCCTTTGATAATGAAATGGTTGGAACATTGCAGGCGGAAGCAATTACAAAATTAGTGCCAAAAGGGAAGTATGTATACATTGGAGGAGCAGATACGGATAATAATGCCCATCTTATTAAAAGAGGCGTATTTCAAGTTTTACAACCTTTTATAGATAGAGGTGATATTACCGTAGTGTATGATCAATGGTCAAAAAACTGGAATCCAGAATATGCATACAGTAACATGGAAGAGGCTTTAAAAGCAAATGACAATAAAATAGATGCTGTTATCGCGGCAAATGACGCAACTGCTGGAAGTGCCATTAAAGCACTTAAAAAATATGGACTAGAAGGGAAAATTCCTGTTGCTGGACAAGATGGCGATCTTCCAGCAGCACAACGGATAATCCAAGGAACTCAAACGATGACCGTATATAAGCCAATTAAAGCATTAGCTGAAGAAGTAGCTCAAATTGCTGTTCGGATGGCAAATGGAGAAATGATCCCTGTGGAGAATAAGGTGAATAATGGGAAAATAGAGGTTCCGACTATCTTGCTTTCACCAGTTGCTGTGACAAAAGAAAATATGGAAGAAACAATCATAAAAGATGATTTTCATTCAAAAGAAGAAGTGTATAAAAAATAAACGATTTCGTACCTATTTAGAGGTTATTGCATGTTCCATATGAAGAAGAGGGTATAATAGAAAATATCCAAATAACGATTGGAAGGGAGCTAATATGAGTAATAGTGAAATGAAAATAAATGCTGGCTGGAATTTTGATAACAGCTATGCTCGTCTTCCAGGTGTTTTTTATTCTGAAATGACGGTAAATCCAGTCAGTTCGCCAAGCTTGGTGAAGCTAAATTACGATTTGGCAAAGACATTAGGATTAAATACGGAACAATTGCAAAGCCCAGAGGTGATACAAGTATTAAGTGGTAATGAGATTCCGGAAGGAGGCTTTCCTCTTGCACAAGCGTATGCAGGGCATCAATTCGGCCATCCAACGATGCTTGGAGATGGAAGGGCAATGTTGATCGGTGAGCATATTACGCCGACAGGTGATAGAGTTGATGTTCAATTAAAAGGTTCTGGCCGCACTCCGTATTCTCGCGGAGGAGATGGGCGAGCTACTCTTAAGCCAATGCTGAGAGAGTATATTATAAGTGAAGCAATGCATGGACTTGGTATTCCAACAACAAGAAGTCTTGCAGTCGTGGCAACTGGAGAAAAGATTGTTCGTGAAACAGATTTGCCAGGAGCAATTTTAACGAGAGTTGCAGCAAGCCATCTGCGCGTAGGGACCTTTCAATATGCAGCTTCCCTTGATTCGAAGAAGGAACTAAAAGCCCTTGCAGATTATGCGATTGACCGCCACTTTCCAACGATTGAGAAAGATGGAAATCACTATTTAGCAATGTTTAAAGAGGTGATTAAACGTCAAGCTACCTTAATTGCAAAGTGGCAGTTGGTAGGATTCATCCATGGTGTTATGAATACGGATAATATGACAATCAGCGGAGAGACGATTGACTATGGTCCTTGTGCATTTATGGATACCTTTCATCTAGAGACGGTGTTTAGTTCCATCGATGTCCAAGGGCGTTATGCATATGGAAATCAGCCGAAAATCGCTGGCTGGAACTTGGCGAGGTTTGCGGAAGCCTTGTTGCCATTACTGCATGATAATGTGGAAAAAGCAGTGGAACTAGCCCAAAATGAATTATATGCATTTAATACGTATTATCAAGAGCATTGGCTTGATGGCATGAGAGGAAAGCTAGGATTACAAGCCAAAGAAGAAGAACAAGATGCAGAACTAAGTGAGAAGCTCCTTGGCATCATGCAAAATAATCGAGCTGACTTTACAGATACTTTCCGCTTTTTAGCATTAGGGGAAGTAGATAAATTGGAGCTAAGTAAAAATCAAGCATTTATTGATTGGCACAAGGCTTGGAAGGAAAGAATAGAGAGCCAAGAAGGTGGGGAAGTAGGCGCACGTGAAAAAATGAAAAAGCATAATCCAGTCGTCATTCCTCGTAATCACCTTGTAGAAGCAGCTCTTGATGCTGCAGAAGACGGGGATTTAAGTGTAATGGAAGAATTATTGCAAATGCTTTCTAATCCATATGCTTATACAAAAGAACAAATAGAATACGGCATAGCCCCGCAAAAGGTGAATCCAGCTTTTAAAACCTATTGTGGTACATGAGTTAAATGCAATAAATATAAAGTCCTTCAGTAAATGCTGAAAAAGGCAATTTGCGGTCCGCTTTTTTGTTAACGGCAATATGATTTAGGGACTGTTAAAGATGTCTAATCTTCTGTCATTTGCAGTGCTGTTTTGTGTATCAAGGGTTCGAGAGGGTCCGCACTTGTCGGTTGGGGTATAAGGGAAAGCATCTGGGTTGAAAAATAGACGGAAAAATTTCGCTTATTTAGTAATTATTATTAAAAAAGGCTTAAATAGACGGAGAGATTCCGCCTATTGACTCGAAAAATGCGAAAAAGGGAGAGTTTGCTTTGCATAATCGGAAAAAATCCCCTTATTTACCCCGAAAAAAGCTCTATTCTGCGTTTAACCGGAAAACTTCCGCTTATTTCCCTTTTGCCGATTACTTGATTCAGGACAAAACGTCTTGTTTAAAAGGGAGTGAGTCTAAGAAATCCTTATTTTAATGCATGACGGTGAACTGTACCAATAGTAAGTGGGGTTTTATATACCAATAACGCTGCCAATGCCACTGTCAAATCGACACACATTTAAAGAAAAGTACCTCAAAAAGGAACCCTTTAAAGGTAACAGAGAATCGCCCTTTGAGCCCCAACCCAAGAATACCAACAACAAAAGGTAACAGAGAAGGCATCTTACATCTTAAAGCCGATATAATCAAAAAGTAAAAAATGCTGTACGAAAAGTAGCTTGTTAAGCTGAAAATAATATAAAGTACAACCTGATAATACTGTGACATCAACATTAACAGGAGTTTATTTCAAGTAGAAATATACGCTAAAAAAAGACTTCTAAGTTAACCTTTTTCTCCTGGCAATAGCGCCTAAAAACTTATCTTCGAGCAAGGAAAAACATCTGCGAACCATCGCAGCACTTCGTTATGATGTCCAATAATCTGCTCTGCTGTTAATAAATTCGTATCCCAAGTGCTATGGGCATCAGACACGAGGGTCACTTTAAAATCATTGCTAAAAGCACTTCTACAAGTTGTATCCACACATGCTTCTGTTTGAATCCCAGTGATAATTAAATGCTCCCTTTCTAACTTCTTTATTTCTTTCTTTAAAGAAGTGTGAAAAAATGCATCTGGCGTTGTTTTCTGAATGATAATATCCTCCTTTTCTGGAGCGATTTCGGGATGGATTTCCCAACCATGTGTACCATATTCCAGCGGTTTACCAATTGCTGATTGATGCTGTATGTAAAAGACAGGTGTTTTTGTGAAGCGTGCTTGATCCAGTAAAGATTTGATACGACGAAGTAATTGCTCGCCATTATGTACGACATTCCCTTTTTGAAACATGCCATTTTGGACATCAATAATCAAAAGTGCTTTTTTCATTCTTTTCCCCCTATATATAAGTTTCGAAAGTACCCAATTGTTTATTGTGATACACCACATCTAACGTTCGCTTTTTTTCTCCTTTTCTCCTTATTATGCCAGTTCTTTATGAAAATTAGAATAAGAAGTGATTGGGCCTTGATTCTAAGGAGAGAATAGGAAAATGAAACTTTTTCTACATCCAATCAGTATATGTATATATCATCCTTTTTCAAGGGTAGGAAAGCAGTAAGAGGATAATTAAGTTATTATTAGTATATTGATAGATAAATAAATTGAGGTGATTAACTTGATCCTTCATTATAAATGTCCAAATTGTGGGGGAGACATGAGCTTTAATGCAGATACTGGCAGTTTATCTTGCCCTAGCTGCGGAAATGAAGAGAATATTGAAAACTATCCAGAAAACTTAATGTCTGCATCATTTGAAGAAAATGAAGTAAAGGAGTACCATTGTGACAACTGTGGTGCAGTGTTATTAACAGAAGCAGATACTACGGCAACCAATTGTAGTTTTTGTGGTGCGGGAATAGTGATCGCCGATCGGTTGGCAGGTGTGCTTGCCCCTAAAAAAGTAATTCCTTTTACCATCAGTAAAGAAGAGGCCATCATAGCCTTTCGAAAATGGTGCAGAAAAGGACTTCTAACACCAAAAGGATTTATGAGTGCAGATCGGATAAAAAGCATTACAGGTATGTACGTTCCATTTTGGCTTTATGATTTAAATAGTGATGTGGATGTAACAGCATCATGTACGAAGGTTCGGACTTATACAAGTGGGGATTATATTTATACGGAAACGAAGTATTATGAAGCCTATCGGAAAATAAATTTAGATTATGTGAAAATTCCAGTAGATGCTTCTGAAAAAATGAATGACGAGCTAATGGATAAATTAGAGCCTTTTCCTTATGAACAGCTAAAAGATTTTAAAACACCTTATCTTGCTGGCTTTATATCGGAAAAATATAATTATACAGATTCAGCGTTATTGCCGAGAGCAAAAGATAAAATTAGTGATTATGTTGATTCCTTTGTGCACTCCACTTTCGCTGGATATCATTCGATTCATTATCGAGATAAAAATATTGATACGAGAGCGGTGCGAAGTGACTATGTGTTACTTCCTGTATGGATGGTAAGCTATGATTATGAAAACCAAGAGCATATTTTTGCGATGAATGGGCAAACAGGAAAAGTAGTAGGAAAACCGCCAATTAGTAAAGGAAAAGTGGCATTATGGTTTAGTGGAATTGCCGCTAGTTCCTTCCTAGCATTAAAATGTGTCTCCTTCTTTATGGGAGGTGGCTTCTTTTGAGAAAGTTGTTAATCAAGTATAGTAGTTTCCTTTTTATTGCCTTGGCAATAATGTCCATTTTTTCTGGTATGACAGTAAAGGCGGCTTCAGAAAACCAAAAGCAATTTGTTTTTGATCAAGCAATGCTTTTAACAGATACGGAAAGAACAGAACTAGAAAGCTTGGCAGTGGAATTAGGGGAAGAAACGGAAACGGCATTATTGGTACTAACATTAGATGGTACAGATGGAAAAGACATCAAGAAATACGTTGAGGATTATTATGATGATGAGGCACCTGGCTATGATCAGCCTTTTGGAAATACAGCTATTTTGGCAATTGACATGGAACAAAGGGATATTTATTTAGCCGGCTTTAAAAAGGCAGAAGATAATTTGGATAATGCTACTTTAGATTATATTCGGGAACAAATAACGCCAGCTTTATCTGAAGGTGACTATTTTGAGGCCTTCTCAACCTTTATGCATGAATCAGCCTATTATTTGGTTGATGATCCAGCAAATTTAGAAAATGATTATGATTACAGTGGAATTGCTGACTCTCGAAATGAATATATCGAAGGAAATAGTTCAAATGGGATGCTAGGACTTCTTTCTCATTGGGGCTTCCAATTGATTGTTTCTATTGTGCTTGCGGGAATTGTAGTGAGTATTATGGTCTTCCAATCAGGCGGAAAAGTAACGGTAAATGGCAATACGTATATGGATAAACGAAATTCAAAGATTATAAATAGACATGATCGCTTTATTCGAAAAACAGTGACAAAACAACGAAAGCCACAAAATAATTCAGGTGGTGGTGGAGGGATTACTGGTGGTGGTCACTCCCATAGTGGAAGTAGAGGGAAATTCTAAACAGTTATTTGAATAATGAAAGGGGATAGAACGATGTCATTTTTTCGCAATCAATTTGCAAATGTTGTGGAATGGGAAGAATTCAGAGAAGATATGATCTTCTATAAATGGAAAAACCGTGAAATTAAGAAGGGCAGTAAATTAATTATTCGCCCAGGGCAAGACGCTATCTTTTTAAACAATGGCAGTATAGAGGGAGCATTCCAAGAAGATGGAGAGTATGATATTGAGTCACAAATCGTCCCATTTTTATCAACTTTAAAAGGTTTCAAATTTGGATTTAACAGCGGAATGCGTGTAGAGGTGCTATTTGTCAATACAAAGGAATTTACGGTTAAATGGGGTACGAAAAATGCGATAAATATACCAGCAACTGGACTTCCTGGAGGAATGCCAATTCGAGCGAACGGAACCTTTCAATTTAAAGTAAATGATTATATTTCTTTAATTGATAAAATCGCAGGAATTAAGAACCAGTATTTAGTGGAAGATGTAAAAATACGCATTATCTCCGTTCTAGATCAGCTTCTTATGAAATGGATTGTCACAGAAGGGAAGGATATGTTTAATCTGCAGGCAAATGCCTTTGAAATTGCTAAAGGCATAAGAGAAGATTTAGATAGTCAAATGGCCGAAAGCGGACTTACTATCACAGGCTTCCAAATCATGAGCTTTAGCTATCCGAAGGAAGTACAGGATATGATTAATAAAAATGCATCCCATGGAATGGTTGGCAATATTGATAAATATCAACAAATCTCCATGATAGATAGCATGTCTAGTGGGAAAAATTCTGGTGGTGGAACGGCATCTGACATGGCTGGAATGATGATGGGCATGAATATGGCTAATCAAATGATGGATAAAATGAATAAGCAAAATCAAAACCAGCAGCAAAATCAACAACCAGCATCGGAACCAGCATCGGAACCAGCACCACAGAGTCAGGAGAAAAAGCAGCGACCGAATTTCTGTCCAAATTGTGGGACGAAAACAGGGGAAGGGAATTTTTGCTCCAATTGTGGACATAAGTTAGTATAAAAATGGATACAGGACGGTTCTACTCGTTAGCGAGCCGTCCTGTTTTTTTGCGTGAATGTTCTTAACAAAAAATAAATTTAAGGGGATAATACTAATATCTTAATAAATAATTTGTATTAAAGAGGGAAGTAAATGAGCAACGAGAATAATATGGAGCGACGATTAAACACATTTATACAAGTATCGAAAAATATTACGACAAATGATAGTTTAAAGGAATTGATTCAGCAAATTATCGAAGACGTTATTGGCGCTATTGATAAGGCAGATGCAGGATTTTTATTGCTTTGGAATGAGGAAAATCAGTATTTGGAAATTGAGGCTGCCGTTAATTTTAAGGAAGATATCTATTTGCAAAATAAGCTGCTAGAAGGAGAAGGGATTAGCGGAACCGTTTTTGCAGAAGGTAGAAGCATGTTAATCAATACAATCGACGAAATTGAAAAAGCAATGTCCAATATGCGGAATAAGACACTTCAATATTATCTGAAATCGACGGTTCATGCTTTAATGCCAGTTAGCTGTATGTCTGTGTTGCTTGTTTATCAGCAGCAAAAAATTGGCGTTCTTACGATTGATAACTTTAAAAATGAAGGCTTTTTCACAGAAGAGGATTTACGATTTCTAGAAGCAATCGGGAGTCAAATAGCCATCTCTATTGTAAATGCACGTGCTTTTTATGAAAAACAACAAAGAGCTCTACAGTTAGAAACAATTCTTAAACTGCATAATCAATTAAATGAGTCAGTGCTAGAAGGAAACGGGATGCAATCACTTGTAAAAAGTCTTGCCCGAAATCCAAATGATTGCATTTATTATTTTGATTCATTAGGTCGGCTTGATATATCTCATCCAACCTCTAGCGGCGATGTTTCATTTTTAAGCGACTGGCTTAGGGAAAATCGGAAAGTCCTGCAAATCCAGCAGCTACAGAAAATATATAAAAGGGAGGAGTTGTTTGGACAGGCATTATCTGTGCAATCTTCATTTGGAACAATTGGTTATTTAGTGATTACAGGAAAAAGCGTTCCACTCGATATTGTGGGAGAGCTTTCCTTTCAGCATGCTGCTTCTATTATTGCGATTGAGCAAATAAAGCTCCAAGAACAATTAAAGAGCAGACAAGCGGAAAAGGAAGCTTTATTAAAAGATATTTTAAACGTGAATTTAACTACAGAGGTTCAAGGCTATTTAAAAAAACAGGAGATGATTCCTTCCAAGTACTTTGTCTTTCTTGTAATCAAAAGCAAGCAGCATTCCTTTGAAGAACTAACGCAGTTTCATTTGCTAGAGGAAGGGATGCGGCAAGTATTCAAAAAAGAATTTTCAGTGATGATTTTCCCAAATCGAAATAAACTATTTCTGCTGTTAGGCGCAAAGAAGGAAGATTCGGGGAATGTTCAAGTTGTTAGACAATATATAGAACGATTACAAGCGAGCTATAAGGATATACTCGTTTATATTGGCCGTCCGGTTTACTCGATGCGTCACCTCCCCATCTCCTATAAAGATGCTGAATTATTAGAGAAAGAGATGGAGCTCATTCAAAAAGAGGAATCGGTGTTTGACTTTCAAGCTCTTGGCTATAAGCGCTACTTATTTAATGTACCAGAAGAAGAAGCAGAATACTTTGTAGAAAATATTTTGGGACCTATTCTTTCCCAAGTAAATAATCGAACAAAAAATGAATGGTTGAGTACCTTACAAAGCTACTTATATTCGAATAAAAATGTCTCAAAAACAGCTGAAATAATGCATCTTCACCAAAATACGGTCTACTATCGAATTCAACAAATTCAGGAAAAATTGAACTGTGACTTTGATAATCTAGACCACTTAACTAATTTAAAGGTAGCATTGTTTTTGTATGAACGACAAGAACAAGGAACGATGGGGAATGAAGAGTATTAACAAACAGCATTACGGAAACATTCCTCTTAAAAAGCTATTGAAAAGCCAAACAATCATACGAAAAATTTCGTGTAATTGTTTGGCTCTGTCTTTGGCTAAAATACATATGTCCCAGCTTCTTTTTCCTTTTATTCGTTGATCAAGCTTTCTTGTTTAATTTCGACAGACTCATTCTTTAAATAGTGTAATGCTGCAGTTCCTAGTGTCTTGGCTGCGATTAAAAGTGACCGCTCATCAATATTGAATCTAGGATGATGATGTGGATATACTTCTTTCCAATTAGGATCCATGGCACCTGTAAAGAAGAAGGCGCCTTTTACATGCTGTAAGTAGTATGCGAAATCTTCTCCGCCCATAAGTGGATCACAAATTCTTACTTGTTGCACTTCTTCTATTTGTTCTGCATGCTTGATAATAAAGTCTGTTTCTTCTTGATGGTTCACAACAGCAGGATAGCCACGTTTAAAACGATAATCATAAGTTGCATCAACCATCTCACAGGATGCCTTGATGACATTTCCAATTTCCTTCTCGATTAAGTCACGAGCTTCATCGTGGAATGTTCGCGCTGTTCCGCTTAATTTTACAGTATCAGCAATAACATTAAAGGGATTCTGCGCTTCAAAGCTACCAATAGAAACAACAGCAGGGTGTAATGGATTTACTCTTCTTGAAACAATTTGCTGTACATTTGTAATAAATTGGGCACCAATCATAATCGCGTCTTTCGTCATATGTGGCTCGGATCCGTGGCCGCCCTTTCCTTGAATGGTAATATCGAATTGGTCGGCAGCTGCCATAATAGGACCTGCGTTAATCATAATATTTCCAAGTGGTTCTGTTGCCCATAGATGGGTACCGAAAATAACATCCACCCCTTCTAAACATCCATCCTCAATCATTGCAATCGCACCACCTGGAGATAGCTCTTCCGCAAATTGATGAATAAAGACAATGGTTCCTTCGATGTCTGACTGCAGCTTGTTCAATGCTTTTGCTAAAACTAATAAAGTAGCAGTATGACCATCATGACCACAAGCATGCATAACGCCGTCTACTTTGGATTTATAAGGGATATCATTTTCCTCTTGGATAGCAAGTGCATCAAAGTCCGCACGTAATGCAACGGTTTTACCAGGTTTGCTGCCTCTAAGTGTAGCAACAACTCCACGACCGCCGACACCTGTTCTTACTTCATGCCCTAATTTTTGATGATATTCTGCAATATAAGCAGGTGTATATACTTCATGATAGGATAATTCTGGATGTTCATGGAGATGACGACGAATGTCAATCATCTCTTGTTCATATTCCTTTAATAGTGAAAATAAAGCTTCCATGTTACTTACCCCTCATTTCCATTTTTTTAAAATTATATGTAGCATGGCAACCTAAATTTCAGGTTGCACATGGTGAATGTCTAAATTATTTTAAGAAGATAGGGTCTCCTGGTCCTAATGGAAGTCCACATAAATACCAGACTGAGAACAATAAAATCCAACTAATCGCAAAGAAGATAGAATAAGGAAGCAATGCTGATATTAGAGTTCCAATCCCAATCGACTTATCGTGTTTTCTAGCAAAAGCTAAAAGGATCGCAAAGTAGGCAAGCATTGGTGTGATTGGATTTGTGATAGAATCTCCAATTCGATAAGCCATTTGCGTTAATGCTGGGCTATAGCCTAAATACATAAACATCGGAACAAAGATTGTAGATAGTAATGCCCATTTTGCAGATGCGCTGGCAATTAATAGATTAATAAACGAACAAATAATGATGAAACCAATAATCATTGGCAGACCAGTAAAGTTCATCGCTTGAAGCAATTCTGCACCTTTAATCGCAAGAATCGGACCAATATTGCTCCAGCTAAAGTAAGCAATCATTTGTGCAGCGACAAAAGCTAGCACGATAAACGGAGCTAAGTCTGCAATGGATTTAAATAGTTTTTCCGCAATATCTTTATCACTTTTAACCGTTTTAGAGCCAATACCATATGCTAAAGCAGGTAATAAAAAGAAAAATAGCATGAGTGGAACGATTGAGGACATAAATGGCGAGTTAATAACAGAGCCTGTCTCTAAATCGCGTAGCCAACCATTTCTTGGAATAACCATTAATAAAATGACAGCTAAATAGATGATTAAGGTAATACCGGCAAAACGTAATCCTCTTTTTTCATTTGCAGTTACTTGCTCTAGTTGTTGTACTACACCTGTGTATTTACCAAAGCGAGGTTCCACAAATTTTACGGTAACCCAAGTAGTGACAGCAACTAATAAAAAGGTAGAAATGATTAAGAAATAATAATTCATCGTAGGATTTCCAACATAATTAGGATCTACCGTTTTTGCAGCTTGTTCTGTAATACCGGCTACTAATACATCTAAAGAATTAAGAATCAGATTTGCACTATAGCCACCAGCAATAGCTGCATAAGTGGCAATAAGACCCACAATAGGACTTCTTCCCACACTCATAAAAATAAGCGCTGCAATTGGTGGGAACACGATAAATGCCGCATCTGCTGCAATATTGCCAAGGACTCCTGTTAAAACAATAACAGGAAGGATTAATTTTTTTGGTGCACTTAACACCGTTCTTTTCATAACCGTTTGAATAAGACCTGTCGTTTCTGCAAGACCAACCCCTAGCATAATGACTAATACTAGTCCAAATGGAGGGAAGGAAGTAAAGTTGCTCACCATACTTGTTAAGATTTGAATAATACCTTCTCGATTCAGTAAATTAACTACTTCAATAGTCTCGCCTGAGCTAGGATTAGTAGCAGAGACACCAATTAAAGATAGTAAATAAGAAGCGACTAAAATAATGGCTGACATGATGACAAACAAGGTAATAGGATCAGGTAACTTATTACCTGCACGTTCAATGATGTTTAAAAACTTGTCCACTAGTTTTGTTTTACTAGGCGGTGTTGGTTCGGCATAGTTTGGATGTTTTTTTGCAAGTTCGCTCATATGTACCTCCGTGTTGTGAAGTGTTTTTGGATTTTTTAAAATTATACGAATATTTAAGAAAATAATCTATGGAATAAATTCTAAATTTCTTCCTTATTTTTGTGTTCAAATACAAAGAGGTGGTCGGATAGAGGCTTAGGAAAGATGCACCTTTACGGTTTACAATAAATAAAATATAAAGTAGTATGTAATAGGTTTAAAGATTACTAGCAAGGAGTTGAATTTTTATGAGTACTCGAATGTGTATGGAACCTGATCCGGAACCCACGGCCATGAAAGAGGGAGTCATGAATAACCCTTCCTTTAGAAGTTTGAATGCTGATAAAGATTCAACTTTATTTGGCAGAGCATTTTGACTTCCTCTAAACAAGAGGAGGTAAGAACATGAGAAAAATTTATATTTCTACTGAAGAAGGAATGCTGAAAGAAACGGATAGCATGATGGATGGCTGCTGGATTAATTTAATTGCACCAACAGAAGCAGAAATTACAGAAATTGCTACCGGTTTAGACATTCCATTAGCGTTTATGAAAGATCCCTTGGATGAAGAAGAGCGTTCAAGAATTGAAAAGGATGGGGAAAATGTCTTAATTATCGTGAATCTCCCCCTTGTTTCCTTTGATGAGAAAAGTATGCCTATTTATGACACAATCCCATTAGGTATGATTATTGCCAAGAATTGCTTTATTACGGTTTGCTTAAAGGATAATCCGATATTTTACCAGTTTTCTGAAGGCAGAATGAAGAGCTTTTTTACGTATAAAAAGACACGATTCTCCCTGCAAATATTATACTGTATGGCAACTGCCTATTTAAAATATTTAAAGCAAATTAGCAAGAAGACAGATACTATTGAAAAAGAACTTCACCAATCTATGAAAAACAAAGAGCTATTTTCCTTGCTTAATATCGAAAAAAGCTTGGTGTATTTTACCACTTCCTTAAAATCAAATAATATTGTCATGCAAAAAATGCTCAAAAGCAATTATTTGAAAATGTATGAAGATGATCAAGAATTGCTAGAAGATGTAATTATTGAGAATCAGCAGGCAATTGAGATGGCTGAAACCCATATGTCTATTTTAAGTGGGATGATGGACGCTTTTGCTTCTGTTATTTCAAATAATGTCAATATTGTCATGAAATTCTTAACATCTTTCACGATTATTTTGTCATTACCAACAATGGTTGCAAGCTTTTATGGAATGAATGTTCATATTCCATATCAAGATGTACCATATTCTTTTACAATTGCGATTATGATTTCCTTCCTATTATCAGGCGTAACTGCTTTGATCTTTTGGAAGAAGCGGTTTTTTTAATAAAGGGGCCTGCTCGTTGTCTCTAACTCCTCCATTTTGAAGTGGAGGAGTTTTCTAATAAAAGGAGCGGAATTCTTTAGGAGTATATCCTGTTTCTTTTTTAAAGGTGGCAACAAAGTGACTTGTATCATTGAATCCAGTTAGAAAGGTAATGTCTTTTATTTTTACATCTCTTTTTGTAACTAAAATTTCTTTAGCCTTTTTGATTCGATAAGCAAGTACATATTGATAGACGGAAATGCCAACAAATCGTCTAAAAAGCTTGTTCAAATACTGTGGCGATATAAAGAGCCTTCCTGCTATATCGGAAATATCACATTTTTCTCCATAGTTTGTTTCAATCCATTCGATAGTAGGGGAGATATATTGATGATATAAATCATTCTTTTGAAACGTTCTGTGTAAACCATGATCCCGGATATTTAGTAAGAAGTTATACACGTCAACGGAAAGCTTTTGCTGTACAGAGTTTTTGTTTTCGTTTTTTATATGTGATAACATCCTCTGCGTCCAATCACTATAGGAAAAATCAGGACAGTCATTTGCTAGATAGTAAGAGGAAGTACCAAGTATCTCGGCTATACTTGCGGAAAAAGTACCGTTAATTGTCATAAAGTTTGTGCGCCATCCTTTTGCTGAAATCGATTCATAAAAGTGGGGAACAAATGGTGCGATAAGTATCCCTTCTTGAGGATGCAATTGGATTTTTTCATTTGCAATCGTTACTTCCCCTAATCCTTCTGCTGTTTGTAGCCAGTGATAGTAAGGATATCCCTCTTCTCTTAAGACCATTGGTTGTTCCCACATATACCCAATGCTTTCAATGGAAAAAGGATTGAAATGATCTAGTAAATTAAAATATACTTCCATTTATGTATCCCCTTACAATAGTTTCATAATTTTATATAAACTAGTTACTCTTATTATACTTTTTCTCCATTTGCCTTTCTATAATGAATGTATAAAAAGTGCGGAGGGATGAAATATGGAGAAAAAATTGTTTAATCGTTTTTTGTATGGAGGAGATTATAATCCGAATCAGTGGCCAAAGGATATCTGGGAAGAGGATATGCGCATTTTTAAAAAGGCAGGAATTAATTCGGCAACAATCAATGTTTTTTCATGGGCAAAAATTCAGCCTTCGGAAGAAGTATATTATTTTGATGAGCTAGACGAAATCATAGAAATGCTAAGTAAGGATAGGTATGACATTATTCTCGCTACTTCTACTGCTTCTTTGCCTGCATGGATGGTAAAAAGATATCCTGAAGTGGCGCGAACCGATTATGAAGGAAGACATCATAAGTTTGGACAAAGACATAATGCTTGTCCGAACAGTCTTGTTTATCAGAAGTTTGCTAGCAAATTGGCAGGAAAACTTGCAGAAAGATATGGAAGCAATCCCCATGTAACCTGTTGGCATATTAATAATGAGTATGGGGGCGAGTGCTATTGCGAAAACTGTGAGAAGGCCTTTCGTGTATGGCTAAAAAATCGCTATAAAACGATTGAAGCACTAAACAAAGCATGGAACTTAGACATTCTGGGGTCATACTATTTATGAATGGGATGAAGTAGTATTGCCGAATGCACTAAGTGAAGGAATTGGCAGCGATAAAACCGCTTTTGCAGGAATATCTATAGATTATCGCCGTTTCAACTCGGATAGCATGCTGGAAAATTTCAAGATGGAACGAGATTCGATTCGGAAATACGATACTGAAACGCCAATCACTACAAATTTAATGGGTACTTACAAAAATTTAGATTACTTTAAATGGGCAAAAGAGATGGACATTGTTTCCTGGGACAATTATCCAAGCTATAATACACCATTAAGCTATACAGCGATGTGCCATGATTTGATGCGCGGGCTTAAAGATGGGCAACCATTTATGCTAATGGAACAAACCCCAAGTCAACAAAACTGGCAGCCTTATAATTCCTTAAAAAGACCAGGGAAAATGCGTGCGCAAAGCTACCAGACAATTGCCCATGGAGCTGACACCATCCAATTTTTCCAGCTACGCCGTTCAGTAGGGGCATGTGAAAAATTTCATGGTGCTGTCATTGAACATGTTGGACATGAAAATACACGAGTGTTTCGAGAAGTGATGGAGCTTGGAAAAGAACTACAGCAATTAGAGGAAATTCTAGGATCAACAATAAAAAGTAAAGTCGGCATCATGTTTGACTGGGAAAATTATTGGGCGCTGGAGTATACGAGTGGACCAAATAAAGATTTAACCTATGTAGACCAAATCCATCAGTACTATCAATATTTTTATAATGAAAATATTCTAGTCGATATGATTTCGGTCGATAGTGATCTCTCTAAATATGATGTGGTGGTAGCCCCAGTTCTTTATATGATGAAAGCAGGCTTGGCAGAGCGCATTACAGCGTTTGTTGAAAATGGAGGACAGTTTGTCACTACCTTTATGAGCGGTATTGTGAATGAATCAGATAATGTATACCTAGGAGGATACCCAGGACCATTGCGCAAAATAGCTGGAATATGGGTAGAAGAAATAGATGCATTAGCGCCAGAGCAAAAAAATGCCGTTGCATTTAATGATGGAAATGCATATACCTGTACGTTACTATGTGACATTATTCATCTCGAAGGTGCAGAGGCCATTGCCACCTATAAAGAGGATTTCTACAGTGATACTCCAGCAATTACGAAAAATTCGTATGGGAAAGGGAATGTCTGGTATGTTGGCACACAAGTAGAGCAAGAGGGCATTGCCCATTTATTCGATCAAGTGATAGCAGAAACGACTGTAAAACCAATCTGCACGAACGGAAAAGGTCTAGAAATTACGAAAAGAGACACAGCAGATTCCTCCTATTATTTTGTTATTAATCAACATCCAAAGATACAGAAATTGCCAGAAGAGCTTGTTGGCAAACTAAATCTATTAACCGGAGAAGTAGTAAAAGAAGCACTAGAGCTAGAGCAATTTGCTGTGCTTTTATTGAAATAATAATTTTGCTGCACCGATGTTGGTGCAGCTTTTTGCTTTGGAGGTTTAGAGGGGGAGATTGGTGATTGATCCTGGATGAAGGCCGGGAGCTTTGGGGAAGCGGGAAAAGTGGTGTTTATGGAGGAGATGAAAACCAAAAATGATGACAGGAGAGGGAAAAATGGAGTTCATCCAGTCGATGAAAACCAAAATTGATGACAGGAGAGGAAAAAGTGGAGTTCATCCAGTCGATGAAAACCAAAATTGATGAAAGGAGAGGGAAAAGTGGTGTTCATCAAGCCGATGAAAACCAAAATCCATGCCAAAAGCTGGAAAAGTAGTGTTCACCAAACCAATGAACACCAAACCTCATGCCAAAAACAAAAAAGGTTTTCATCCCAAGCATGAAAACCGAATTTACAAGTGTAAAAGAAAAAGTGTCTTTACTAAACAGCTTTTCTCCAAAAACGAAAGAACCATTAACCGTGCAGTTTATTCTTCAACAGAGGAGTTTCCCATTCCATCACACAGGATTACTGTAATAAGTAATAAAATTAATATCTTGATTGTAATTTCCAAACCCTTTTCCAAATAAAGTAACGCCACCAAGATTGTGGGCATCTTCTTTTATTTCTACCTTTAAATCCCACATTCCACGTTGTTCTTCACGAAACTCGTCAATAGTAGTGTCTGATAATTTTTTCCCATCTGCATAAACACCATGCTTGGTAATGCGAATTGTTAGCAAGATGCCGTATTGATTGGTTTCATTCGGCCACCAATCAGGGGTGAAGCGACCTCTTGTATCAGAAAAGTCTCCTGGGCTAGTCCACATACACAGCTCTTTTCCATTTAAGGAGAACGTAATGTCAGATGGCCAAACATTATTGGAAAAAGGGAATTCTGATGATGCCTCTAATACAATATCAATCATCTCTAGCCTATCCGTCTTTTTTAAAATAGATGGAATGCGATATTCAATAAATCCCTTTGTAAACCAAAGGATAGCTGCTTGATTTTTTTGTGGATCCATAAAGTATTTGGGATCATCGTATTCGCCAATTGGATGTGTTGTGGTAGCAAGTCCGCATGTTGGATAAACATCAAAATTAAAATAATGCCCAACAGGAATTTCCTGTTTATAGCTTTCATAAGCAGAGTAGATCTTTTGTGGAAATTGTATTTCAATTCGATCTACTTTTAAGATAACAACTTTTTGCAGACCAGATTTACCAGGGATTGTTTCGGTTTTTACTAACCCTGCATCGCTCATTTTTGTAATATGTCTACTCACTATCGCACTACTTATATTCAATTCCTTCGCTAGTTCTCCAATATTCATTTTTTTCTTGGATAATAATTTAATAATGTTGATTCGAGTAGGACTGGATAGAACCTCGTACACAGGGATAGAATTTTCCGAAATATCTAATTGCATGTGTGATTCCCCCTTTTATTATTCTTATATTACTACAGGAATAAATTAATGGCAAAATAAATTATTTTACATAACCGAATGGTTAACAAAGATGATGAAAATTATTAAAATAGTATACTATTAAGTTATTGACAACGGTTACAAAATATAATATATTTTAGTCGTAAGTTTATCTTTGAAGTATGTAACTGGCAATGGATAATGAGTTAGACGCAAAGGAGGAATTAATACATAGAGTAGCCTATTATCTGTTCACATTTTTCCAAAAAAACAGTAATGGAGGAATAACAATATGCAAGTAAATTTATTATTAGATAAACAAGGACCGAAAATTAGTAAACATATTTATGGACAATTTGCAGAACATTTAGGGCGATGCATTTATGAAGGAGTATGGGTTGGCAAAGATTCCGATATTCCTAATGTAAATGGAATTCGTAAAGATGTAGTGGCAGCATTAAAGGAAATTCAAGTACCAGTAGTTCGCTGGCCAGGTGGTTGCTTTGCGGATGAATATCATTGGAAGGATGGAATTGGACCAGTTGAGAATCGAAGTACAATAGTCAATACACATTGGGGTGGCGTAACAGAAAACAACCACTTTGGAACACACGAGTTTTTTGAATTAATTCGTCAGTTAGAATGTGAAGCATATATTAACGGTAACGTTGGTAGTGGAACTGTTCAGGAAATGCAAGAATGGGTTGAGTATATGACGATGAACGGTGAGTCGCCAATGGCAAATCTTCGTAGAGAGAATGGTCAAGAGGAAGCCTGGAAAGTAGAGTTTTTTGGAGTAGGAAATGAAAATTGGGGCTGTGGCGGAAATATGCGTCCCGAGTATTATGCGGATTTATACCGCAGATATCAGACATATGTCCGCAAGTATGGGGAACATAATATTTATAAAATTGCCTGTGGCGCAAGTGTAGATGACTATAATTGGACAGAAGTATTAATGAAAAATGCCGCAAACTTTATGGATGGACTTAGTTTACATCATTATTCCATTCCAACAAGAGTATGGCAGGATAAAGGAAATGCCTTAAACTTCCCAGAGGAACAATGGTATTCTTTATTAGAACATGCACAGTATATGGACGAGTTAATCACGAAGCATAGTACTATAATGGATAAATACGATCCAGAAAAACGAGTTGGTTTAATCGTAGATGAATGGGGTTCTTGGTACAACGTAGAACCTGGAACAAATCCAGGCTTCCTATATCAACAAAACACGATTCGTGATGCAATGCTTACTGCGATTACGCTAAATATTTTCCATAAGCATGCAGACCGGGTTCATATGGCGAATATTGCCCAAATGGTGAACGTATTACAAGCGATGATTTTAACAGAAGGGGAAAAAATGATTAAAACCCCTACTTATCATGTTTTCGATTTATATAAACATCATCAGGATGCAGCGCTTGTCGACTCTTATGGCGATGAGACTAATCATGTCACATACACAGCTTCCAAGAAGGACGGCAAAGTAGCGATCTCCTTATGTAACTATGATGTAACTGAAACGAGAGAAATTACGCTTTCTAGAAAGAATGGAGAATTTGTTGTCCTAAAAGCGGAATATATTACAGCTGATGTAATGGATGCACATAATACATTTGAAGAACCAGATGTTGTAGCAAAAAAAGAGTTTACTAGTTATCTAGTAGATAAAGAAACGCTAAAAGTTACATTGCCTCCAATGAGTGTTGCAAGCATCTTAACAAAGGAAAATTAAGATGGCTTGTGTAGGCTGCGAGATAAAGGAACAAGTTAGTCGATTAGATGTTGAAGCACTTGTTCAAGAACAGCTTTCCTTCGAAATAGATTTAGCCCAGGAGGAAGTAAGAGATCAGCGGTTAAGCATATGTGAACAATGTAAGCACCTAAATCAACATACATGTGGAAAATGCGGATGCTTTGTCCGCTTTCGTGCTAGCTTAGATAAGAAGAACTGTCCAGATCGAAAGTGGTAGAGCTATAGATAGTAAACAATCCTAGATATCACTTAAAAAAATCGGAATAATATTTTGCGAAGGTTAGCAATTGCTGCCTTCTTTTTTAATGTACAAAAATAAATTTCATAATCCGAAATTTTTTCGTAAATTATAGTGAATATTTTCATTATTTGTAATACAATAACTCTTTGTGGGGAGGAAAAAGAATGAACTTATTAAGAACTACTTTACAGCATTTTAAACCATATTGGCGAAAGTTATTGATTGCTTTATTTTTCTCATTAATTGGTGGTGCCTTTACGATTTTGCCTCCAATTCTTGTAGGGAAATTGGTAGATGAAGTAATCGGAGACAAAGCAATAGCATTTATTTTATGGATTGTTTTCGGAATATTAGCAGCATTTTTAGGGAAGGCACTATTTGAATCTTTACAAGAATTTGTACAGGTGAAAATTGGCTTTGATGTGATTACAGATATGCAAATTCGCGCATTTAAAAGACTTCACAGAACGCCGATGTCCTTTTTTTCAAAGACACCTCGTGGGGATATGCTATATCGACTAACCCATGATGTAGAATCGATACAAAATTTAAATAATACGGTTGTACCACGGATACTTCAACAAGTAATTAGTGCAGTAGCAGCTTTTATCACGGTATTTGCGATATACTGGCCAGCTGCGATTGTGATGTTCATTGTATTTGCTATTTACATTCTCCCATCCTTTAAATTAGGGAAAACAATGCGGAAAATGAGTGCGGTACAAAGAGATATGAGTGCAGACATGTATCAGCATTTGCAGGAAAGTATCGAAAGTGTTCGTTTAGTAAGAACCTATCAAACGCAAAAAGAGGAAATTGCTACACAGGAAAAGAAACTGACCAATTGGAAAAATTATTCTATTCGGGCGGCTTTAATTGGAAAAGTCAATTGGCGTCTAGGAAATTTATTTAATATTGCTACTCCTGGTGTTGTGATGCTAATTGGTGGATTATCGATCTGGCAAGGGAATATTACCGTTGGAACACTCGTTTCTTGCTTGAACTTTATTCCAATCATGTTCCAGCCCGTTCGTTCCTTAGCAGAAAATGCCTTAACGATTCAACAAGCCATTCCAGCATTGCAAAGAATATACGAATACTTTGATTTGCCAGAAGAGCATGAACAAAATCTTCCGAACTTTGGTGTAGTTCAAGGAAAAATAGATTTAGATAATATTTGGTTTTCCTATCCAGGAAGCGATAAGCAAGTGCTAAAGGGTGTATCTGTTTCTGTGGAATCCGGTAAGCATATCGGCATCGTTGGAACAAGTGGCGGAGGAAAAAGTACACTAATTCAAATTTTGCTAGGGCTTTATGAACCGGAGAAAGGCTCAGTGACCATTGATGGGAAAAATTTATTTGCTTATAATCGCAATAGTTTTCGCAGGCAGGTTGGAGTTGTCTCACAGGAAACCTTCCTATTAAATAGTACGCTTCGCAATAATCTTCTTTATGGAAAGCCAGATGCAACGATGGAAGAGCTGGAGCAGGCTGTTGAAGCGGCAGGATTAAAAGAGCTAATTGATTCCTTGGAGGATAAGTATGAAACGGTTGTTGGAGAACGTGGCTTGAAGCTTTCGGGGGGACAAAGACAACGGGTTGCCCTTGCAAGAGCAATTTTGCGCCAGCCACCAGTGTTAATTTTTGACGAAGCTACATCATCCTTAGATGGGGAAACGGAAGAAAAGGTTCAAGACTCACTAGAACAATTAATTCCAGGAAGAACGACGATTATGATTGCCCATCGATTGATTACAGTCAGAAAGGCAGATACAATTCTGCTACTTGATCAAGGGATGGTTGCCGAACAGGGTACACATGAAGAACTGTTAGCTTTAAAAGGACAGTATTATCAATTATATCGAGCACAATATAGCGAGCTGGAGAAGGAGATGATTGGATGAGTAAACTGGATATCTCCAAACAAAAGAAAATCGGTGATGGCAAACGTGTTATTCAATTTTTAATGCCTTATAAAAAATGGGTCATAGGCGATTCCCTAGTTATTGCTATTAGCCAAGTCTTTTCTGCGTTAATACCAACTTTAGCCTTAAGCTGGCTAATTGATACCATTTTGCCAAGTGAGAATAACACCTGGCTATGGGGATTAATGTGGCTATTGGTATTATCTGCTGTATTAGATTTAGGCATGATGATCATTGATGAATACTTTTGCCATATTACTGCGAAGTCTGTGACAAATAGACAAAAGCTACGATTATTTGGGCATTTGCAAGTACTCCCTTTTTCGTTTTATCAAAATAATTCATCTGGGGAATTATTAGCACGAACTTCTGATGATCCAGATACCCTTCATAATTTTTTAGCATGGGAAGGGTCAACCTTTATGGCAAGTGCTCAAGGGGTAGTGATTTATAGTATTGTATTGCTGTTCATTCACCCTTATTTAATGATCACAAGTGTTGTTCTTGGAATTCTGTTTTACTGGGCATCCAACTATGTAGGGGCTAGAACGCGAGCTGCATCAGCAGACGCTAGGGCAGAAGCTTCCAAATATTTAGAGAGATTAAGAGAATCTGTTACAGGTATTCATCTATCACGAGTAATGGGTGTTTCCGATAGTGAAGTAAATAGTGTCGTTTCCATTAGGGATTCTTTTGTAAAACATTCACTACGAGAATTAAAAGCAAGAATGCAATCAGTAGTTGTGATTGCAAGCTATAATGGTTTTGCATTAGGACTTGTTTATTTTATCAGTACGCTCCTTATCTGGAATGGGGATTTAACTAGCGGTCAAATGTTAACAGCAGGAGGATTAGTAACGATTGCGGCAAATGAAATGCAACGTCTCCTAAGAAATTGGCTTTCAGTTAGACGAACAGGCCCTGCTTTAGACAGATCAGATATCTTGCTTTCACAACCTGTATCAGAAGCAGAAACGAAGCAAGGGGTAAGGGGAGAAAGAGCAAGTGGTGATGTGCGCTTGAAAGACGTGTCCTTCGTTTATCCAGATAAAGAAGAGAGCGTATTAAAAGGTGTTTCTTTTGCTATTAAGGCAGGAGAGAAAATAGCGTTAGTTGGGCCGAGTGGTTCTGGGAAATCAACGATTATTGACTTACTCTTTCGATTATATGACACAACAAAGGGTTCTATTGAAGTAGATGGACGAGAGATTCGAGAATGGGATACGGACTGGCTTCGTTCGCAAATGGCAATCGTTACACAGGATGTACTAATGCGAAGTGGCACGTTGGCAGATAATTTACGGATTGGAAAATCAGATGCAACAGAGAAAGAATTGTATGATGTTCTCCGTGCGAGCGGTTTAGGCGAATTACTAGAAACCCTTCCAGATGGGTTGAACACAAAGGTTGGAGAAAGAGGAAGCTTACTGTCAGGCGGGCAGAAACAGCGTCTATCTTTAGCGCGGGCAATTTTGAAGGATGCCCCAATCCTTGTATTAGATGAAGCAAGTTCAGCGCTAGATCCTATTACAGAAGCAAAAATTAATGAAGCTGTTTTAAAAACGACGAAGAAACAAACGATTTTCATCATTTCCCACCGACTATCTACGGTATTATCTGCAGATCGTATTATCGTATTAGATAAAGGGGTAATAGTCGAAGAAGGTACACATAACGAACTATTAAAAAATAATAACGGTGTATATTCACGATTATTCAAACGAGAAGCAGATATTGGAGAGGCAACTGTTAATCAGAAAGAAACACAGCCTATTTAAATAACATCAAAGAACAGTATTTCTTATGAGGATTACTGTTCTTTGCGTATGTTTGATTTTTTAGAGAAAGCGCCTCTTAAGCCCATTTCGTCAAAAAAGGAAAGCAAAAGGTAACAGAGTCGCCCTGTAAGTGCCCGTTTCCTATTTTCAAGAAAGCTAATAAAAATCCATTGCTAGTTTTAAAAAATGCTATAGTTATTATATAGTCGAAATATTCTGATCGAGAGTAGGGAGAGTAAGATGGCAATTACATTAAGAGATTCATATAACAAAACCACCTATAAATTAGGCAATCATGGCAAAAGAAATGTACAGGTACTAAAAGAAGCATTGCAGGAAATAGACGGAAATGTAGAAAGTGATATGTATGGACAAGGAAAAATAATAGGAGATTTTCAGCAAAAAATGGCCAATCTTTTCGGAAAGGAAGCAGCAGTCTTTTTTCCAAGTGGAACGATGGCACAGCAAATCGCCCTACGAATATGGTGTGATGAAAAAGATTTAGGGAAAGTCGCCTATCATCCATTAAGTCATTTAGAAATTCACGAGCAAGATGGATTAAAGAAGCTTCATAAAATCGAAACAATTCTATTAGCAGATAAAACGAGAGTAATAGAATTAGAAGATATTATGGAAATGGAGAATGGCGTTGCCTGTGTGCTGTTAGAATTGCCACAGCGTGAAATTGGTGGTCAATTACCAAGCTTTGAGACATTAGAGAAGATTTCACGTTATTGCAAAGAGCATGGAATGAAGCTCCATCTTGATGGGGCTAGATTAATGGAAGTGCTGCCCTATTATCAAAAAACAGCAGCAGAGGTATGTGCGTTGTTTGATAGTGTTTATATGTCTTTTTATAAAGGAATAGGCGGCGTTGCTGGGGCAATCCTAGCTGGGAGTAAAGAATTTACAAGCCAGTCAAAGGTTTGGAAACGAAGATATGGCGGTGACTTAATCAGTTTGTATCCATATATTTTGTCTGCTGATTATTATTATGAAAAACGAGTTAATAAAATGGCTGAATACTATGAATCTGCCAAACAGCTAGCAGCGTTTTTTAACAGATGTGAAGGGGTTCAAACACTTCCAATTGCGCCAGTTTCTAATATGTTCCATGTTCATTTTGATTTGGAAAAAGAAGCAGTAGAGACTATTTTGACAGATATTCAAGAGATAATGGGAATTGGTATAAGTGGCTATGTAAAAGAGCTAGCTGAAAATAATTGTTCTTTTGAAATTAGCTTAGGTGATGCTTATCAAGAAATTCCGACAGAGACTGTCAGAAAAATGTTTGGTTTACTTGCAGAAAAAATAAGCGAGAAAAGGAGCGGTGAATAATGGAAATAATCCAGCAATGGGTTCAAGAGGATAGTGATTATATTCGAAAAAAACTGGTTGCTTATAATATGGAGCAGCTGCCAGAAAAATTGAAAAGTCCCTATGAAAATATTAGTTTTGTTGTAAGAGATGATAATGGCACAATCGTGGCTGGTGTTACGGGTCATATGTTTTGGCATCATATGCATGTTGATTTCTTATGGGTGGATGAGAGTGTAAGGAAAGCAGGATATGGCAGCAAGCTTTTAGAGAAGATGGAACAAGCTGCGGAGAAAAATGCATGTGCATTTATTTATCTAGATACTTTCAGTTTTCAAGCACCAGATTTTTACCAAAAGCATGGCTACGAAGTATTTGGAACTTTAGATCATTTTCCAGAAGGAGTAAAACAATACTTTTTGCAGAAAAGATTAGTGGAATAGAAAAAGTATGATAGTGAAGAAGAGGATTGGCTGATAAATCGAAATTTTGGCTGATAACCCCTATGGATTGGCTGATAAATGGAAATTTTTGCTGGTATATCATAAATTTCACTGATGTTAGATTAAGAAAGCCTTATCTCCCTATCCCTTCACACTGATTTGGAAAAAATGGGGTTGATTAGCAATCGATATATTCATATAATTTGAATAGTATAAATTTTTAGATAGAAAGCGATAAGAAGGAAAGGGGATCTATGAGAAAATTTGCGAAATTAATCATCTATTATTTACTTGGAACGATGGCGATACTCGCATTAAGCGTTTTTCCAAAATACTTTCAAATGAGGGATTTTCCAAAGGGAGAGGGATATTTTTCAACCCTGCTATCTTTTTTATCGGAGGAATTTTTTCAGAAGGATGGATGGGTATATTCCTTAAATGGAGTAGATGAAAAGCCGATATTGGATATACTATTTCCGGCGTTTATTTATTCGATGGAAATTTTGTTTGGTGCGTTGTTATTAGGGAGCATTGCTGCATTTGTATTATCACTTGTCTCTTTTTTTCTACCCAAATTTCTTTTGCAGCCAATAAAAAGAATCTTAGATTTAATTGAATCGATTCCAGATATAATTATAGCGACACTTCTGCAATCTTTCGTTATCTTTATTTTTGTGCAAACAGGGGTAGAGATATTTGAAGTAGCCAGTTATTCAGAAAAGGCATATTTAGGGCCAATTCTAACCCTTGCAATTATTCCTGCTGTTTCTTTATTCAAAATTCTTATCTTGATGATGGAAGAAGAATATTTGAAGATGTATGTAAATTTTGCAAGAAGTAAAGGTATCCATAATTTTCCTATTTTGTGGAAACATATTCTCCGAAATATTATTCCCGTTTCCTTTCATCATATGAAAATTATCATTTGGGGATTGCTATCAAGTCAATTTATTATTGAACGACTCTTTAATATACATGGATTTACATATTTTCTAGTAGAAAGCTTTACACCAATGACGATTGCTGTTTCCTTGCTGCTTATATTTACGCCATTTTTTATTATTTTTCAGTTAGGCGAAATAGTATTGAAAGAGGAGAAGGAACCAGCACGGGAATTGAAAAAGGAATCGTGGAGAGAGAAGATAACCGTTACATCCTTCGTTTCCTCCTTTAAGGTATTTTTAATCAATTTAAAGGACGGATTCCAACGGTTTAGCTGGAAAAGCCTTTCTTTGCTTCGTCCAGTAATGTGGGTAGGCAAGACGTTTGGCATCCATATGAAGAACTGGAAATTTGCAGTGGGGAGCTTGTTTTTTATCATCGTAATTGGGTATAGCATTCTTTACTCTGTCACAACTAATAATCATGTCGACCAAATGCGCTTACTGTATGCAGAAGATGGAGCGACCCTCCTTGCTGCCATGCCGTTTGCACCAACAGAACCTTTTTTCTTTGGTTCTGATAGACTTGGCTATAGTATCTATGATCAAATTGTTATTGGCGCAAAGTATACCCTATTTTTTGCCCTGCTTATAGCATTTTTGCGTGTTGTTGGTGGATTATTGCTTGCTATAGTTTATTCATTTTTTGTGAAATCTCAAGTACAGCAATGGCTGGCAAAGATGGTGGATTCAATTCACTTTATGCCATTAAGCTTGCTTGCCTATATTTTGCTAAGACCGATTCTATTACCAACTTTTGACGGATTCAGCTATTCCTTTTGGGAAAGAGTCTTTTTAGAAACGATGATTTTGACTTTACTAGTTGTCCCTTTAACCACTGTATTATTAGGAAAAGAAATCAATCGTGTACTTGATTATGAATTTATCGCAAGTGCTAGAGTTATGGGTGGTGGGAAATTTCAAATTTTTATTCGCCATATTCTCCCCCATTTAGGCCCAAGACTTACCATTCTTTTTGGACAGCAATTTATCCAAGTGCTATTAATCTTTATGCATTTAGGCATTTTTGATTATTTCTTTGGAGGTACAAAATTATCCATGGATCCTATGTTTTCAGATCCTCCTAAATCCTCTACCTATGAATGGTCTGGATTAATAGGACAGGTTGGCAGAAGCGCACTTGCTTCTGGACGGTACTGGTATTTATTTATACTTGTTCCCTTTATTATTGCCATTTTTGCGATGCAGCTGATTGTACAAGGGGTAAAAGAGGTTCAGCAAGTAAAAGTGGGAGTAGTCTTTAAACAACCAAGGGCTGAGCGGAAAAAACAAAAGCCAGAAATAAATGCTGTAGCTCCATCTATTTCGAAAGAAAGTTTTACACAGATAGGGAGAGAGTCAAATGGAAATCAGGCAATTACACCTCCGTGATGCTAAAGCATACTTTGCACTAAGATTAGAGGCTCTGAAGACAAATCCTGAAGCATTTGGGTCAAGCTATGAGGAAGAAAAAGACTATCCCATTAGTCGAACAGAGAACCGCTTAACGGATTCATCTGCTTATGTCTTCGGGGCATTTGCGGAAAATCATCTAATCGGTGTCTTAACCTTAATGAAAGATGGGAAACAAAAAATGAATCATCGTGGCCATTTATATGCAGCCTATGTTACCCCTTTACACAGGGGCAAAGGAGTCGGCAAGCAATTAGTGCAAATAGCCATTAATAAAGCAATGGAGTTACATGACATAGAACAGCTATATTTAGAAGTAGTAACAAATAATATAGCGGCCAAAAAATTATATGATTCCTTAGGATTTGAAACATATGGAATTGACCGAAAAGCATTAAAAATTAGTGGGAAATATTATGATGAAGCATTAATGGTTCTTTATTTATAATAAATTTTAGACTGTGGTTAAACTTTTAAAAAAAGTTTGATCACAGTTTTTATTTTTTAATAGGAAAACAGTTTTGAAAAAAATAAATATTATCATAAAAAAATATTTAAATATAAACAATTGAGCAAAAAGTCCGATATATTATTTGTAAATAAAATTGAATTATTCTGTAAATTACTTTAATATTGTACATACAAAGTAAAAAAGTACCATGTTTTTAGCGAATCTAATTCTATTTTACTAGTTAGCGGTAGGGTAATGAAATAGATGAAGACACAAACAGAGCATATTATTTTTTTGAAAGAGGAGGGAGTAATCATAAAGAATCAAAATTACTATTTTGGAATATATTAGAATTTTTTAGAAAACAGTAAAGAGAAGATAAATTTAGTAAAAGTGGTCCCAAATCTACAAGGGGGAGAACTGGTAATGGCAAAAATAAAGTTTAGAAAACCGAAAATAACTGGTCCAAAGAAAGAAAAAAAACCTAAGAAATCTAGCAAGATAAGAAACGGAAAGTTTAAGGTTTTTGAAAAGTTAAAATTAAATAATCGTCAGCTACATAAGTTAAATAATGTATCAATCGGTTGGAAATATGGATTTACTATATTGCTTGTTTTCGCACTCTTAACCATTACAACTATTCTAGTAACGACACGTTTAATCCATATCAATGGCAGTATTGAGCAATTGAATAAAACCGATGAAAGAGCACTTCTTATAACAGAGATGGGGTCTATTACTCGTGAAAAGAGTATTAGTATCTTAAATTATCTCGACTATCAAAATCCTTCCTATGTAGACGAATATCAAGTGAGCATTACGAAATTTAATGAATATCAAGAAGAGATTAAAAAAGATATCCGAAATGAGGAAGAGCAAGCTTTATTTGATGAAATCGTCGATCGTGATCAGAAAATGAATGAACTATTTAACGATCAAATTATCCCTGCTATGCAAGCAAATGATCGTTCTGCTATTAATTCATTAAGCCTAACGAATACAACGATGCGTAATAGAACGATAACGGCTTTGGATAAACTGCAAGAATTGGTACAAGTTAGTCGTACCAAAGCAGCAAGCGATGCGGTTAATAGTGCGAGTGTTGCAACGAAAACGTTAATTATTTCGATGATAACGGCACTAATTATTGGTACAATCTTAATTATCATTATAAGTCGGATTATTTCTCGTAATTTAAAGCAAGTTGTTCAAGTTAGTGATACGATTGCGAATGGTAATTTAACAGCTGAAAACATTAATTATCAAGGCAAGGATGAGATAGGAAAACTTGCTCAGTCCATGAATAAAATGAGTAGTAACCTTCGAATGGTCATCCAAAAGATATCAGAAGTATCAATCACTGTTAACAAACAGAGTGAGAACTTGTCCCAATCTACGAATGAAGTGACTGCCGGAAGCCAGCAAGTAGCGACTACTATGCAGGAATTATCATCTGGAGCTGAAAGCCAAGCGAATACGGCAAGTGCTTTAGCAGCATCTATGGAATCCTTTTCTGGCACAATAGGTGATGCATATACACAAGGGGAGTTAATTTATCAATCATCTAATAAAGTGCTCGGCATGACGAATGATGGAAGTCAATTAATGGAATCGTCTATTGAGCAAATGAATAATATCAATAAAATTATGAAGGAATCTGTGGAAAAGGTCCGCGGCTTGGATACACAGTCTCAGGAAATATCGAAGCTAGTTTCCGTCATTAAAGGAATTGCCGATCAAACAAATTTACTTGCTTTAAACGCAGCAATTGAAGCAGCACGAGCAGGAGAGCATGGGCGAGGGTTTGCAGTGGTAGCGGATGAAGTAAGGAAGCTTGCAGAACAAGTTGCATTCTCCGTCACAGACATTACAAACATCGTAGGTAGTATTCAAAAAGAGTCAAGTGTTGTTACGGAGTCTTTACAAGGTGGATACGAAGAGGTAATGAAAGGTACGGAACAAATCAAAACTACGGGTGCAACATTTAATGGAATAAAAAATGCTGTAAACGATATGGCAAATAGTATTGAAGTTGTTTCAGAAAATCTCGCTTCCATTTTAGAAACAAGTAAAGAGATGAATCGTTCTATTGAAGATATAGCAGCTATTTCAGAGGAAGCTGCTGCAGGTATTGAGCAAACATCTGCTTCTGTTCAACAAACAAGCAGCTCGATGCAAGAGCTTGCCGATAGTTCACATGAATTATCTAATTTAGCAGTAGAGTTAAATGGACTAGTGAAGGAATTTAAAATTTAGTAATGTTGGAAAGTTGAGAAACGAGATAAAGTTTCTCAACTTTTTTAATGGTTAAGAAGTATACGTTTTTAAAGTTCATTCAGTGTCTAGCTACGGGTACCTTTTGCAGTTATTATTTTTTCGGATAATAAAAATTTCGGGTATAAAAATAAATGGTAGTATGCTATGATGGAGGAAAATAAATCTCATTGGCTTGGTACTTGATTGCTGATGTCTTAGGAGAGCGATACTAAATGGAAATTTGGAAGCGGAATTTACTTGTTTTATGGATAGGGGTTTTCTTTACCTCTGCATCATTTAACATGGTAATTCCCTTTTTGCCAATTTTTCTTCTAGAATTAAATGTTCACGAAAACACAGAAATTTGGTCCGGATTATTGTTTAGTGCAGCGTTTTTTGCAGGAGCATTTGCTTCTCCATTTTGGGGAAGGTTAGCAGATAAATATGGAAGAAAACCGATGATTATTCGAGCTGGATTTGTGCTTTTTGTGGTATATACTTTAGCCGCTTTTGTTACGAACCCATACCAATTATTAGTACTTCGAATACTGCAAGGGTTATTATCTGGTTTTATTCCTGGAGCAATTGCATTAATTGGAACGAATACCCCTTCAGATAAAACAGGGTATGCTTTGTCGATGATCTCTACAGCATCTGCATCAGGAGGTATAATGGGACCACTAATTGGAGGCGTACTTTCGCAATTAGTTGGAAATCGGCTATCCTTTGCGAGTGCAGGACTTCTTGTTTTCATTGCAACATTCTTGATTATTTTCTGGGTAAAAGAGGATAATTTTTCGCCAAGTAAAGAAAAAGGATCTGTAAGAAATGACTTGCGAATAGCCTTTTCCAATAGACCCCTTATGCTAGTACTTCTATTAACAGTGGTCACATCTTGTTCTATTATGACCATTGAACCGATTCTCCCTCTTTATATTTTAGAGGTTGGTGGGTCGATGGATAAAGCTTCCTTATTAGCGGGGATTATCTTCTCACTTCCTGGTATTGCAAGTGTCATCATGGCACCATATTGGGGGAAATGGGCGGATAAGGTTGGATTTAACCGTATCTTATTTATTGGATTATTAGGTGGAGGACTTGGAACATTCTCGCAAATAATATTCAGCAATATTTGGGGCTTCTCGATTACTCGTTTTATTTTTGGCCTTTTCTTTTGTGCTGTTTTTCCAGCATTGAATGGATTGGTTGTAAAATCAACAGCAGAGAATTTCCGTGGCAGAGCATTTAGTCTTAACCAAACAGCAACTCAGCTAGGCGGAATGTTTGGACCGATGATAGGAGGATTTCTTGGAGGGATTTTCCCTGCACAATCTGTTTTTATCGTCACCGGTATGTTGTTGTTAGTAGCAACAGGAATAGCCTATAAAAAAGGAAATGTGTTTAGAACAACCATTAAGCAAAAAGTAAAAATAGTGACGCATGGCAAATAACAGACAGAGACTTCGTATGCATTAAATAGCATGGTAGGAAGTCTCTTTTTTTGTCGCAAAAATTTCACAATTCCTCTTACATATTTCTATTGGGTCAAGAAAGAATAAAAGGTGGAGGTGACAATCATGGCAAAAAATAAAAATAAAAATGCGAAACAAGCAGTGCAGGATGATACATCTCGTCAATATGACCATGAATTTGCAAATGAGCCATTAACAGCAGCGGAGAAATTAAATAATAAAAAAACGAAGAAAAGACAATAAGCGTAGCTAAAAAGTATCCTTCTAAAAGGGGTACTTTTTTTCTGCTTAATGGGAGGTAAGATTGATTACTTCTTATAGGAGGAAAATATATGGGGGAAATAGAAGGTAATATCATAAATGATATGACGATTTCTTTTTGAAAATTTTTAGAAAGCGTGGAGAAGGATGGAATATTTACTAAATAGTGAAGAAATGAAAAGATGTGATGTAACGACGATTCAAAAAATTGGCATGCCATCTATGGTTCTCATGGAAAGAGCTGCTCTTTCTGTTGTCGAAGAATTGGACTCATTTGATTTAACTAGAGTACTCGTTGTATGTGGTTCTGGGAATAATGGGGCAGATGGGTATGCAGTGGCAAGGTTATTGCATTTACAAAATATTAAGGTGGATGTTTTATTTGTAGGAGATGAACAGAAACGAACAACAGAAAATAAACAGCAACAGAAAATAGCCGAGTATTATGGGGTAAGCTCAGTAAAAAAGATAGAGAATAATCCATACACAACGATTGTGGATGCCTTGTTTGGAATTGGGTTATCACGTCCGTTAAGTGGAAAATACCTAGAGATAATAGAGCAAGTAAATCAAGCTGAAGGGGAAATCCTCTCTGTAGATATTCCTTCAGGTATTTCAGCAGATAATGGAAAAGTGATGGGAAACGCTATAAAAGCGACACGAACAGTAACATTTGCATTTCGCAAATTAGGTTTAGTCCTTTATCCTGGAGCAGATTATGCTGGGGTTGTGAAGGTCAAAGATATTGGGATTACGGCTAGGGGATTTGAAGGAAGATTTCCTAAAATATATACCTATACAAGGAAGGATTTAGAGAGAATTCCGAGACGGCAATCTTATTCTAATAAAGGTACATATGGGAAAATACTAGTGGTTGCTGGGTCAAAAAATATGAGTGGTGCAGCTTATTTTTCTGCAAAAGCAGCTTATCGGATGGGAGCAGGTCTAGTAAGAATCGTGACTCCAGAAGAAAATCGACAAATACTTCAAACCTTGCTTCCAGAATCCATTGTAACGACATATCAAAGAAGTCAACTAGATGGAGACTGGCTAACAGAGGCCATTAATTGGGCGAGTGCCATTGTAATAGGACCTGGAATGGGTATATCAGAGGAAGCTAAATATTTGTTAAGCAAAGTTCTGTCTATTAGCAAAGTTCCGCTAGTGATAGATGCTGATGCCATTACACTTGTCGCCAAGGAACCGGAGCTTTTGCACGATCATGAACAAAAAATTATTATGACCCCACATGTAGGAGAGATGTCTCGCCTCACTGGTAAACCAATTCCCAAGATTGCAGATGATATTATCGAAGTAGCAGAAAAATTCGCGGCAGAAAAGAAGCTAACATGTGTATTAAAGGATGCAAGAACAATCGTAACAGAGGGTACTGAAGATACGTATGTGAATACATCTGGGAATAATGGGATGGCGACAGGTGGAACAGGAGATGTATTAACAGGAGTGATTGTTGGTTTACTAGCACAAGGCTTAAGGGAAAGAGAAGCCGCTCGCTTAGGTGTCTATATTCATGGGTTGGCAGGGGATGCGGCAGCTGCCCAAAAGGGACCTTACGGAATGTTGGCAGATGATGTATGTGATGCGATAAATGAGGTAGTGAGATAAAATAATAGTAAAGGGGAAAGAAAAATGGACGCGCGGATTAAAGAACTAGTAGACTTGGCAAAAAAACAATGGGGACTAGCGGAATATTACCTAGGGAGGTATCGATTATTTAGAAGGATAATGTTAGATGGGGAGACATTGTATCTCTTAAATATGGAATGGTTTCCTAATATATATGCCGATTGGACAGATGAGGAGAATCCTGAAGGGACAGCTTCTATCGATATAAACATCCATACAAAGGAGTTCCAATCTGTTATTTTTGTACAGGGGGTGACCTATGCGGAAAATGGAGTTGTTTTTGCATATAAAGATATAAAAGAGGTGAAGGATTGGCTCACTGCTTTCACTGGGTTAAATATTGAGAAAGATTTTGTTTGCAAGCAAACAGACGAAAGGAGGTATTATTTTGAGGAACAGTGGAATGGTGTTCCGTTATCCCCATCTTGTTCGATAAATGTAGAGTTTAATGAAAACGGAGAGTTAACATTCTATTCGCAAAATATAAGTGTGTTAACGAATAAGAAAGAATTAGAGGAAGAATATTCCTTATCGCTAGATGCCATAGAGGATATAGCGAGAGAACAGGTTGTTTTAGCTAATTTTCCTGAAGAGGATGGTAGGAAAATCGTATATGGAGTAGAAGAAACATACATCAGAAATGATGATAAAGGTAAGCTGCCATTTATGCAGCAGCATGTTGGTTTTCAAAAAAATTTCAACAAAGAAATCAAATGGCAGAAAACAAAGAAGGATTGCTTTAAGAGAAAGTTCTTACATTGGGAGGATGAAGTGAGTGTAGAGGATGCTTATTTAAAAGTGAAGCATCCAGACTCCTTGCCAATCACGGATGAACTTGCAGAAAAATGCATCCAAGAAGTAACAGATTTTTTGCGCATGAAGTATCCGAATGATTCAGGGAAATGGACACTTACTTATTTATCTCGGGAAAATTCCTATTTGCATGCATACCTAGAGCAAAGTACTGCTTCAACGCTTTTTCCAGGGAAGCTAATCGTTTTTCTAGATACAGATGGAGAGGTAGTAAATTATATGAACAAGAAGGAATTATGGGATGAAATAATGGATGCGAAACAAGAAGAAACGATTGAGATGAAGGTGAGTAAAGAGGAAGCTTTTGATAAGCTAAAGCCATATTTCACGCTAACTCCCTACTATGTGTATGATGCACATGATAAAAAGTGGTTTCTATGCGGAAAATTAGACTGTGATTACTTTATAGATGTGGAAAGTGGAGAAATCAGCACGTTAGATAATGCTTTCTTTATTAATTGATAAGAAATGGTTCGTCAAAAGTTATTTTTAATAGTAGGCTCTTTTATAACGAAACATTCATTTTACTGTGATGGAAAATAAACGATATAATTTCGTTACAAACACCAAAGATTTTAAAACAGAAGGAGGAAGAAGAATGGACTCTTCCCTTGAATTACAAATGCTTATTCAGTTATTTGAGCGAGCTGCACTTTTACTTTTAACCTTATTTTTTATGACTAGAGTTCCAAAATTCAAAGAAACGTTGCAAAAGGATCATCATTCCCCAACAGAGTTAACGTTAATCACGCTGATATTCTGTGCATTTGCCCTATTTGGTACCTATTCCGGGATTGAAGTAGAAGGTTCGATTGTGAATATCCGAATAATTGCGATAATGTCAGGTGGTATCTTGTTTGGTCCATGGGTTGGGATAGTAACAGGGACTGTATCAGGTGTACATCGGTACTTAATTGATATTGGAGGAGTAACCTCTGTTCCTTGTTTAATAACAAGTATTTTAGCAGGTGTAGTATCAGGCTACATTCATCATCAGGTAAAAAAGAATAGTCGTTGGATATATGGGATTGTGGCGGGAATGCTATGTGAAATATTAACAATGATTCTGATTTTATTCTTTGCAAATCCCTTTGATTTAGGACTAGACATTGTATCCAAAATTGCCTTGCCGATGATTTTAGGACAAGTTAGTATCGGGTTAATTGTCTTAATGATTGCTAGTGTGGAAGGGGAAAAAGAAAGAATTGCTGCACAGCAGGCACAGCTAGCCCTTAATATTGCTAATAAAACATTGCCGTATTTCCGTTCCATTAATGGAAATTCCTTACGTACCATTTGTACCATTATTAAAGAGGATATTCAGGCTGATGCCGTGGCAATAACGGACACAAAGGATGTTCTTGCATATGTTGGATTTGGAGAAGAGAAATACAAAATTGGCCAAGAAATTATTAGTGATTTAACAAAAGACACGATTCGAAGTGGGAAAATCACAATCCGAAATAATATCGCTGACCATCACACCCCACAAATTCATTGTTTATTGGTTATTCCATTGGAAGAAAGGGGCGTTGTAACCGGTACCTTGAAAATCTATTATCGAAAGGCCTATACGATTACAAATACGCTCCAAACGATGGCGATTGGCTTAGCACAAATTATCTCTACCCTTATGGAAGTTTCACGAGTAGAACAAATGAAGGAAGAGGCAAATAAAGCGGAACTTAAAGCTTTACAGACAAAAATCAACCCACATTTCTTATTCAATGCTCTAAATGCAATTGCTTCAACGACCCGTCGCAATCCAGAAAAAGCACGAGAATTGATAATTAATTTATCAGGGTATATGCGCTATAACTTAGAGGTAGGAGAAGAGCTTATTGATATACAGCTAGCCCTTCAGCAAGTAAGAGACTATATCCAAATTGAAAAAGCGCGTTTTGGGAATAGGCTACAAGTGAACTATGAAATAGATGATACCCATATTAAGCTTCCAAGTCTGCTTATCCAACCATTAGTGGAAAATGCTGTTGTTCATGGAATTTTAAAGCGGAAGGGACCTGGAGTTATCACAATTGCAGTCAAAGATTTAGGAGAAAAGGTTCGCGTTAGTGTACGAGATACAGGCGAAGGTATTGCTCAGGAAGTAATTGATCGCCTCGCGAAAGAAGAAGTATCATCAAAACAGATCGGTTTAACGAATGTCCATCAACGAGTAAAATTAACCTATGGAACAGGCTTAGTCATTCGAAGATTAGAGCCAGGTACGGAAGTTTATTTTGATATAACGAAGGTGATAGCATGAAAGCAATAATTGTAGAGGATGAAATTCCAGCAAAAGACGAATTAGAATATTTAATTAAGACACATAGCAGTATTGAAATTGTTGCCTCATTTGAGGATGGTCTAGATGTGCTTAAATTTTTACAAGAGAATGAAGTCGATGCCATTTTCTTGGATATTAATATTCCGTCTTTAGATGGAATGCTCTTAGCAAGCAATATTAGTAAATTTGCCAAAAAGCCTTATATTATTTTCACGACAGCCTATAAGGAGCATGCAGCACAGGCTTTTGAATTAGAAGCATTTGATTATATTTTAAAGCCCTACGAAGAAAAGCGTATAGCAGCGATGCTTGCAAAATTAGAATCAGCATATCAAAGGGAAAGTAAGGGATCAGAAGAAGTCACAACAGAGGTAAATCGTCGTATCAATCTGCGCAAAAATGAAAATATTATTGTGACAGATGTAAATGATATTTATTTTGCAGAAGCAAGTGAAAAAGTAACAGTAGTTTATACAAAATCAGAAGAATATATGATGCAAATGAGCATTTCTGATTTTCACGATAAATTGCCACAGGATACTTTTTTTCGCTGCCACCGATCCTATACGGTGAACCTTTCGAAAATCCATGAAATTGTGCCATGGTTTAATCATACTTATCTCGTTCGATTAAAGGATATGAAGGCAGAAATACCAGTTAGCAGAAGTAAAGCGAAAGCATTTCGACAACTTATGCATCTGTAATTACCATTCATTCCGAATATAGGGCATTTCATTCTGATACCGGTTTCAAAAAGCTTTCAGGCGGTATAATTTAACTATAAATAGAAAGCATAAACAACCTTTTATAGTAGAAAATACTGTTTATAAACCGAGTAGAAAGAGGAGATCGGAATGAAAGAACGAAATGGAAGTCGCCTTCTTATAGTTATTGGTACAATTATTGTTCAAATGGGATTAGGAACCATTTATACATGGAGCTTATTCAATCAACCGCTCGTTGATAAATTTGGCTGGGATATAAGTGCAACTGCAATTACTTTTTCGATTACAAGTTTTGCACTAGCATTTGCTACTCTTTTTGCAGGCAAGCTACAAGATAAATGGGGATTGCGTCGCTTAATTGCTATCGCTGGAATTTTCCTCGGTGGAGGATTAATGTTAAGCTCTCAAGTATCTTCTTTATGGATGTTATATCTTGTTGCAGGAGTAATCGTTGGTTTTGCCGACGGTACTGCATATATTACTTCCCTATCAAATTTAATTAAATGGTTCCCTGAGAAAAAAGGATTGATATCTGGTATTTCTGTAGGGGCATATGGAACCGGTAGCCTTGTTTTCAAATATTTAAATGCAAGTTTTATTGAATCATTTGGTGTTTCAACAGCCTTTTTAATCTGGGGTATTATCGCATTAGCAATGGTTGTGGGAGGATCATTCCTCTTAAAAGAAGCGCAAGAAGTAGAAACAAAAACAGCGTCAGTAACAGCTCAAAAGAATTACACAGTGAAGGAAATGCTGAAAACGAAACAAGCATACCTACTCTTTGTTATTTTCTTTACAGCATGTATGAGCGGACTGTATTTAATTGGAATTGTCAAAGATATTGGTGTCAGCTTAGCTAATTTAGATGTTGCGACAGCAGCCAACGCTGTTGCGTTAGTAGCAATTTTCAATACAATTGGACGTATTATTCTTGGAGCATTATCTGATAAAGTAGGACGAATTAAAGTAGTATCTGGAACATTAGTAGTAACTGCTATAGCAGTCACTGTTTTAAATGTAGTGCCATTAAATTTCCCACTATTCTTTGCCTGTGTAGCAGCAATTGCATTCTGTTTCGGAGGAGTAATTACCGTCTATCCGGCCATTGTCGCTGATTTCTTTGGTCTGAAAAATCAAAGTAAAAACTATGGAATCATCTATCAAGGTTTTGGATTCGGAGCACTTGCTGGATCTATGATTGCAGCAGTACTAGGAGGATTCCATGCAACCTTTACGGTTATTACAATATTATGTGTGATTTCATTTGTTATTACATTGATTATTCAGCCACCATATACGAAGACAGAACCGAAAGAGAAAAAGGCACGTCGCCCTGAATTGGCAAATCGCCTTGGGTAAAAACTAAAATGCATAAAGAAAAGAAGTCAGTTATGTTAATCGTAACTGACTTCTTTCTATTAACTGCTTACGCAATTGCTGTTTCTTTTTTGTGTTTATTATTTCTTCTATTGTTCCATTGCTTTTTGATATATGGCATTGCATATCGGTCTAGACCAAATTTACCTGCGTTTGCACCTGCTACGATAACGAATATTGCTAATAGAATCATTTGTCCATTTGTGCTTACTGTTCCACTAAATAAGAAGGCAAAGTTCATGACCATTCCCATCAATGTTGCAAAGCTTGTGAATAAACCTAGGATTAGTGCGATCCCTACTAGAACTTCTCCCCATTGAACCATGAAACTGAATAAATCCGCATTTGGGAGTGCTATATGTTCTAGAAATGTTGCCCACCATCCTTGTACTGCTGGGTGATCACCTGTGCTATTTGCAATTGCCCCTTGTAAAAATCCACTTGCGTCAAAGCCACCACTTGTAATTTTTTCATAGCCTGCATGGATAAATTGATAACCAAGATAAATTCTAAATATCGCTAAAATTCCGGCAACCACTTTATTATTTCTTAATAAGTCTAACATTTTACTCCATCTCCTTAAGATTAGTTATCTGATTATATTGTTCACTATTTCACATTTCTTTTTACAAGATCTTGTTTGTTTCTTACTACACTTATATAATATCACCATTTCCAACGTAATAAAGATGTTTGTGATGTAATTCACATTTAGTTCACAAAGTTATGTCTGATTGGTGAACTACCTTAATTAAGTATGGTCGGTATATTCGAATGGGATTAGACCACAGAAAAGCGCCAGTTTTCCAAACCTAGATACTGAATCTGCTTTTCGAGTCAAAGTATCTTTTGCCATCTCCGTAAATGTGAAAATTAATGTCAACATTTCTATTATTACATACCATGCCTAATGGAAATCAACGATATAAGTCTAGATTGATAGAATCAAAAGGATCAAATCATTTTTTTATGCTTTTCCACATAGATATAATGTAAGGGACAGTATAAGAAAATACGTCTTTAGTCGTAGACAATATTCCATTTAAAGTCTATAGCAAAAAATAGCCTGTTTACGTTAAAATAGAATTAAATAAAACGTACATTTTTGAAACAAATGTTGATTAGGAACGTATAAAAATTAAAGGATACAAAGGCAGGAGTCGATTATAGTGAACTCATTTTTAATGTTTTTAGTGCGAACAGGCATCTCTTTTCCTGTAGGTGCTTTAACATGGTTAATTAGTTATGTGGGATTTGATCAATATTTCTTCCTTTCCGTTGCATATGGGATAGCAGCAACCGCTGTTACTTATTTTATCTCTGATGGTGTAATCAAGCATCAGTCAATGGTAAGGCAAGGATTATCAAGAAAGGAATATAAATTTATCCAGACGCAATTAAAGGAAGCGAATGAGAAAATTAGTCGTTTAAATCGACACGTATTTGCCATTCGTCACTTTCCTTCCTTTAAACAAAGAATTGATTTAATGCGCGTCACAAAGAAAATCTATCGATTAACGAAGGAAGAGCCACGCCGTTTTTATAAAGCGGACAAATTTTATTATTCTCACTTGGATTCTTTAGTGGAGATTGCTGAAAAATATGCACTGTTATCAGCTCAACCCAAAAAGAACAGGGCATTACAGGCAACTTTAAATGATACAAGAAGAACATTAGAGCAGCTTTCCAGAACGCTAGAAGACGATCTTCATGAAATACTGTCAGATGATATCGATGATTTGCATTTTGAATTAGATGTAGTAAAGCATACTTCTTATAAGGAGAAAGACAAGGATTTGATAGATGAAAGCAGGCGGCCTAAATGACAGATGAACGAGAAATGAAAACTATTTCAAATGATTATTTCTCTGACCCTTTAGGAGAAAGCAATAATTTGTTGATGAAAAAAGGCGAAACAGCTGAAACTGTTCGCCTTATTGATGTTTTGCCACCAGAAAATCAGAAACGGGCATATGAACTGGCGGCTAAGCTTGATCCAACTAATCACCGAATTATGATTTCTTATGGAGCAGAAGCTCAGAAGAAATTGCTGTCTTTTTCTCACATGATGATTGAACACGTTCAGCGAAAAGATGTCGGAGAAGTAGGCGATGTTGTTGGCGAATTAATGGAAAGACTAAATGAAATAAATCCAGATGAATTACGGGTAGAGAAGAAAGGATTTTTTCGCAGATTATTTAGCAGGCCATCTAAAAGTGTTCAGGAGGTCCTTTCTAATTATCAGAAAGCGAGTGCGCAAATAGATCGCATGAGTGTCCGTCTTGAGCGCAGCAAAAATGTCCTGACTGCAGACATTCATCTATTAGAGCAATTGTATGAAAACAATAAAACATATTTCCAAGATTTGAATGTCTATATTGCGGCGGCGGAAATGAAGTATGAAGAAATGACAGAAAAGCTTATTCCTGAGAAAAAAAAGTTAGCGGAAGAATCAGGGGATCGGATGAAGTTACAAGAGGTAAATGATTTCATTCACTTTGCTGAATTACTCGAGAAGCGTATTTTCGATTTAAAAGTCAGCAGGGAAATTACCATACAAACAGCTCCACAAATTCGCTTGATTCAACATACGAATCGAACTGTGATTGATAAAATTCAGTCATCAATTATGACTGCGATTCCCCTATGGAGAAATCAAGTTTCCATTGCTTTAACGCTTCTAAGACAGCGGTATGCAATGGAAACGCAAACGAGAATAAATACAAATAGGGTAGAATCAAATGTAAGAGAGATGGCAACAATCGCAAATGAAAATCGATCAGCGATGCAGGAAATAGAATCATTAAAAGAAACACAGCATAAATTGATGAATTCACTAGAAGAGACACTGCAAATCCAAGAAGAAGGCAAGCAAAAACGAAATCAAGCAGAGCAAGAGATTGTCCAAAGAGAAGGAATTTAAAACAGTCATTAGATACGGCTAATAATAGGTATTAAAAAAATTGAATTTGTTCCGTTTTTGTGGAGGGCAGATGAAATATAAAACTAGTAAAAAAGAGGCTGGGACAAAACTAAATAACTAGTCTTTAAAGACGAACAATCTTTAATTTAGCTCTTAAATAAAACTACTTTCTCATGATGGTTATCAATGTTTTTTAATATAGTTAAGTGTAAAAACTAAGTCGTTCCATTGCGCTACAGACGCACGATGCGCCGGGGAGGAAGCTGAGCCTCCTCGCTGCGAGGGCACTGAAAAACCGATGATTTTTAAATCCTAAAAATCATCGGTAAATCTGTTTTCTAGTTTTTTATGTCTTATTTCCACATATCTCCATATATGAAAGGTGAATTTCCTAAATCCTTCAATTCCTCCCCTTATTTTTCGTTCATTAACTTTAGAATTCTTTTTAAATTCACCGCAAATATGGTGGTGGCCCCT
>NZ_JBQHVO010000012.1:0-90409 GCF_052064465.1 Niallia sp. HCP3S3_B10
GAGATATGTGGAAATAAGACATAAAAAACTAGAAAACAGATTTACCGATGATTTTTAGGATTTAAAAATCATCGGTTTTTCAGTGCCCTCGTTCAAGCACTATGGGTCTGTCCCTCCTACAAATATTTCCGGTGCATTGCTTTGCCATCATAGGTATAAAGAAGTTTTTTATCTTCTACTATTGTTTCGATATGAACGCCTCTTCCCCATAATTGATGAATATATGGAAGCACCTTTTCTAAGTATTTTAAGTCTAGTTCAATCCCTTCATAACCATGCTTTAAGTATAACTCCCCATTTTTGTTATAATCTCCATCATTGACTGTAATATATGGGAAGCCTCCATTTACCCGCATGCTTACCAATTGATCCCGCACCTGTTCCCAAGCTTTATCAACAATTTTATAATCTCTGCCCTGTTTTTGGAAAAGATACATATCTTCTCTCATCACAAGATCCTTTGTTAAATAGTTTCTTAAAAAGGAAATATCTGATTCTATTTCACGTACTTCAAACATTTTTTCCCGCCCTGATCCTGGTTTAACTCCCCGTTTCTTCATTTCTTCTGTTGGATTATTATAACGATCCTCAATATCTTCAAATATCTTTAATCCTAGATAATAGGGGTTAATGCCTGTTTTAGACGGCTGTACTACTCCTGCATTTAGCTTGGCAAATTCAATTGCTTCTGCACTTGTTAAATCTAATTCCCTTACAATTCGCTGATGCCAATAAGATGCCCAGCCTTCGTTCATAATCTTTGTTTCTAACTGTGGCCAGAAATAGAGCATTTCTTCTCGCATCATCGTTAAAATATCCCTTTGCCAATCAGAGAGCTCTCTACTAAAGTTTTCTATAAATAGCAGTAAATCCTTTTCTGGCTGTGGCGGAAATTTCTTTGCGACCTTTTTCTTTTGCTTTTTTGGCTTGTTTCGATCATCTAATCCCCATAGTTCATCATAAGGAGTACTGGTTATTTCCTCTTCCTCCACAAATTCCACATCATCCATCGACCATGCTAATTTTGGCCGCATCAAGCTTGGATCAATATGTTCATCAATCGCTAATACCGCATCCAAAAAGGTTTCTACTTCATGCTTTCCATATTTGATTTCGTACTGGCGAATCCGATCAGCCGTTGCCGCCATGCTTTCGACCATTTCACGCTTCGTATTTTGAAAACGAACATTATTTTTAAAGAAATCACAATGCGCCAAAACGTGGGCAACGATTAGTTTATTATTGATTAACGAGTTACTATCAAGCAAAAAGGCATAGCACGGATTTGAGTTAATGACTAATTCATATATCTTTGATAAACCTAAATCATAATGTAGCTTCATCTTATGAAATTGTTTTCCAAAACTCCAATGGGAAAATCGAGTAGGCATTCCGTACGCACCGAATGTATAAATGATATCCGCAGGACAAATTTCATATCTCATTGGATAAAAGTCTAGTCCAAATCCAGAAGCAATCTCAGTAATTTCGTCAATGGCATATTCTAATTCCTTTTGTTCTACCTCATTCATTCCGCTCTCTCCTTTCACCGTTTAAACTAATGTATGAAAGGAAGAAGTGAATCATGAGTAAATTAGATAGAAATTGCGCTAGAGGTTGGTTTTTATTAATCGGATAGACGGAGATTAGGCATTAGCGAGATGGATATTTTTAGGAGGTTTTGCTTTTCGTGGATTTTAGTCTATTTTGGGATATCCTAGTGTTGCGGTGCTTTTTTGTTTTACTTTTGTTTTCGTTTCGGCGTTCACTTGCTTATTGAACACCACTTTTCCTACCTGTCCAGCGGATTCTGGTTTTCAGCCCCCTTTATAAACACAACTTTTCCCCTTACTCCTAAACTTTTCGGGTTTTATCTCACTTAAGTTCCAACTTTCCTCAAAAATAAAAAAGGAGCATTCAATTCGAACACTCCTTTTCCCCTTATTCGATTATCTCTTTCACTTTTTTGACGACGTATCCGGAACTTCCTTTGTCTTGGACGCCTTCCATCATCATTGCAATTAAAAGGTCCTTATTGTCTTTATCATAGGTAACATACCAGCCATTTTCTGTTCCTTTTTCGCCTTGTTTCTCTTTTAATTCGGCTGTACCTGTTTTTCCAGCAAATGTTTTTCCACTTATTTTTCCAGCGCGTGCCGTACCATTGGGATTTTCAATTACTTGCTGGAGATCATCAGAAATCGTCTTAGCAACAGATTCGTCCATGATCTTTTCTTTCCAGACTTTGCTCTTCTCCTCGCTATCCAATAATACAGGGGTCATGAGGTTTCCACCTGTAACAAACGGAGTATACGCTGTAGCAAGATGAATGACACTCATTTCCACATGGCCCTGACCATAGCCTGAGTCTGCCAATAGCTGTTCCGTATCTAATGTTCCAAAAGTAGATGTTTCAATTGGATATGCATAAGGAAATGTCTCTTCAAAGCCAAATTTCTTTAGTTCACTCGCAAATTTTTCTTTCCCTAAATCGAGTGCCGTTTGGGCAAAGTAAATATTATCACTGTAAAGAAGAGCATCTGCTAGGTTTACGGGTGCTGAACTGCTATGCACTCTTGTTATATAATAGCCGCCCCATGATTTATCCTTTTGCCACTGTTTTGTGGTAATCTTTCTTTCCTGTTCTGGAGTAATTACACCTTCTGTTAAAGCAGCTGCAGCAACAAGAGGCTTCAGGACAGAACCAGGTGCATAGTTATTTTTAAAACGATTGGTAAAAGGGTCTAGCTTATTATTGTCATATGCTTCCTTCTCTGACGTTGTAAGGCCAACAATCATCTTATTTGGATCAAATGCTGGGCTGCTAACTAATGCAAGTGTTTCTCCTGTTGATGGATTAATTGCAGCTGCAGCACCTGCTTCTCCATCCATTTTTTCATATATTTCTTTTTGTAAATCTGCATTAATCGTCAATTTGATGTTTTCGCCATTTTGCACTTCTTTTTCCGCTAATGTAACTGTACTACCGTCTGCCTTTTGAATTAAAATTTGTTCGCCATTAGATCCCTTTAATCGATCTTCTAGTACTTGCTCTAAGCCTCTTTTTCCAATTACATCTGTGCTTGAATAGCCTTTTCCTTCATTTTCCTCTAGCTCTTCTGCTGTAATACTGCCAATATAGCCAATCAAATGGGCAGCACTTTCTCCAAATGGATAAATTCTGCCTTTTGTATCTTGTTTTTGAACACCAGGTAATGCAAATAGTTTTTCCAAATAAGCACTATCTCCTGTGGCAACCTTTTTAATTGGAACAAAAAAGCTCGGTTGGACCCAGTCTGCATCTAATGCCTTTTGAATGGTTTCTTTTTTTATGTCTAGGAGTTTTGCTAGTTCATTGATAACTGTATCTGGATTATCTCCCATTTGCTCTGGAACAAGTCCAATTTCATAGATGACACCATTCATTGCAAGTGGATTTTCATTGGTATCGACAATACTGCCGCGCTCTGCTTGAATTGTATTAACAGAGATTTTATCGTCAGGACCTAATTCTGAAAAAATATAAGTAGTATCCCAATTTATATACCAGTTCTCGTCTTTCTCTCTTTCTTCTTTAACCAATGTAGCATCATTGTCAAAGCTGATTTCGCCTGCCATGCTATTCATTTTTACTGAAAACGGAATTTCTGCTTGTTCTGCTTTATCAAACTTCTCGTCTTCCGATGGTTTTGTATAGGTTATCTCTAAATCATTGATGTCTAAATCCTTGTAGATTTTTTCGTATCTGGAAACAAAATCGTCTTCTGAGATGTTTTCTTTCGCCTTTGTGGAAAGAAAAGCATACATCTCCTTAAATTTCTGATCATTCCAAAGCTTTATATATTGTGATAGCCGCTCATCTGGGGTAGGCTCATTTTTATTGCATCCTGTTGCCACTGCTACCAGTATTAATATCAGTAAAAGCATCCATCTCTTTTTCATTCCTATCTCCCCTTCTAATCTACTACTACTAGCGTACCATTTTTTCATAAAAACGGAAAAAGAATTACCTGAAAAGTTTATTTTTTTATTCTCTGTCTACTACCTGTATATTATTATCCTCCCAAAAAAATAATAACTCTATTACGAAAAGAAATAGGGAAAGTTTCACATTTTATAGATACTTTTTCATCCTTATTTGCTACAATACATGCTAATGATAGCCACCTTTTTGTAGGAGGAATAATGTGATTATCTTATTTGACGGAGTTTGTAATTTATGCAATTGGAGTGTGCAATTTATTATTAAAAGAGATCTAAATAGCCAATTTTCCTTTGCTTCCTTGCAAAGCGATGTTGGAAAAAGCTTGCTTGAAAAACATCATCTTTCTGATGTGAATAGTGTTGTCCTTATTAAACAGGGGAAAAGCTATGTAGAATCTGATGCAGCATTAGAAATATGCCGGCATCTTTCAGATGGATGGAGACTTCTAACTATTTTAAAAATAATCCCTTCCTTCATAAGAAATCCTCTTTATCGCTATATTGCTAGAAATCGTTATAAATGGTTTGGCAAACAAGAATCTTGCATGCTTCCGACAGAAGATATGAAAAAGCGATTTTTATAAGAACCATTATTACGTATTATTAGATGCATTCTTTTTGGCTGATATTTCTTATTATAGAGATTGCCGGAAATAAAAAAAGACCGCTTTCACACAGAAAACGGCAGAAAATTGGAGATAAAAGGACTACTCGTAAAACAGATATTGGGGTTTAATAGAAATGACGATTTCTATTAAACATGCTCAATTAAGTTCAAATGATGCTAATAATTAGAAGGCGTAGGTGGGCACATCTAAAATAGCAAAAATATTCTTAATATATTGCGGTAAAATTAATTAAATCATATTATATAGATAGATGAATTCTTTATTTTAAAGGATATTTCGTCATTTTGCGGCATTTCACACCATTTTTCCCTAAAAATCACAACAAAATATAACTTTAGGAATATTCATAAAAAAAAGGTATGCTTTTCTAAGTAGGAGTGGATCAATTGGATTTTTCAGCGGTTGGAGAAAAAATCAAGGAATTACGAAAGCAAATGGGATTATCACAAAAAGATCTTTCTCATAATATATGTACACAGGCCCAGATAAGTAAGATTGAAAAAGGAGAAGTTCTTCCGTTGTCTTCTACTCTTTATCTCATTTCTAAACGATTGGGAGTAGATGTGAATTATTTCTTTGATATTGGCACGACACCAAGACTAGATTATGTGGATGAAACCCTTCGTCAATTAAAGGCGGCACGAAGAAATACTGATTACCATACGCTTAAACAAATTGTAAAAGCAGAAGAAAAAAATCCTTTATTTACCCACCATAAGAAAAACTATCAAATGCTACTTTGGCATAAGGCCATTTATACATATGAAATCGAACGAGATTTTAATCGAGCCTTAAAAATTATTAATGAAGCAATTGACCTTACCTTTGATACGGTTTATACCGAAAGAGAGTTAGAAATCTACATTAGCAAAGGGATTTTTTACTATGAGGAAGGCTTCATCGATAATTCCTTAACCATTTATGAACAAGCGTTTAAAGCAATCAATCAGCTTCCCTATTTACAAGATAATACGATTAAAAGTAGATTATATTTTAATATTGCTAAATCATTAACAGATCAGTCACGATATGATGCCTCCATTACTTATTGCAAGGAAGCGATCGATTGGGCTGTCCAGCAGGATAACCTTTATCTGTTGGCTCACTTTCACTATCATATCGGATATAATTACGAATTACAAAAGGATTTTGAACTAGCTACTCAATATATGAAAGATGCTCTAATGATTTTTCAACTAGTGAAAGATAACAGGTATACAGAATATATTCAAAACAAAATAAATAACTGGCAAAAGTTATAGTTCTACAAGGATTGTCTCATTCATCTTTTACACACATCACTTGTGAATAAAGGATGTCCGGGAGCAATCCTTTTTCAATTCCTCTCACTCACCCCAATATACCCGGTCCATTTCTATCAATACCTCGAAACAGTTCTTTCCAACGATAACTTACGACCCATCCTTAATTATCTATGATAATTTACCTATTTTCCTAAAACTCTATCTTTTTTCGCAAAATTAAAGGTCAATAGTCTGATAGGATATGGTAATATAGGTATACTATAGTATATTCATTAGGAGTGAGTGATAAAAAATGAAGAAGAAAGTCACAGTATTGGCCACTACCGCGATTCTGTCAACCACTTTTGCAGCGAACGCCTCAGCTAGTACTTATGTAGTAAAAAAAGGGGACACATTAGGACAGATTGCGAAGACCTACAATACGACTGTTAATGAGTTAAAGTCGATTAATAAACTTTCATCAGACTTAATATTAATTAATCAAAAATTAACAATTGCAGATAGTTCAAAGTCTACTAACAGCAGTAAAACGACTACTACAACGAGCCAATCTTCCACAAAGACCAGCTCTGCTGCAAAAACATATAAAGTTGTTTCTGGGGATTCCCTTATTAAAATAGCAAATAAGCACTCTATTTCTTTAGCCGAATTAAAGCAATGGAATAAGCTAACATCCACACTTATTTATCCAGGGGATGTTCTATATGTTTCTATGCCAGGAACTTCTTCTTCCAATACTTCTACACCTAGTTCATCTGGAAATTCTAGCAGCAACAGCAATACAACTGTTAAAGAAAATACAACTACTTCTACAGGCACCTATACAATTAAAAGTGGGGATACATTAAGTAAAATTGCGTCTTCTTATAAAATGTCTGTTAGTCAGCTTAAGCAACTAAATAATCTTAAATCTGATTTGATTTTCCCAGGACAAAAACTAAAGGTTACAGCCTCTGAAAAGGTTACGAATACAGGGAATACTGACTCCTCTTCTAGTACTCCAACCTTTATTAATAATGGCGATAATGAACAATCCTATGCTTCAAAGGTAGTTTCTGTTTCTAAAAGTCTTATTGGCCTTCCATATGTTTGGGGCGGTTCTACAACTGCCGGCTTTGACTGTAGCGGATTTGTTTACTATGTATTAAACCAAAGTGGGAAATCGATCGCTCGTTATTCTGCAGAAGGCTACTTTGATCGCAGTTATTATGTAGATGTGCCATCCATTGGAGATATTGTCTACTATAAAAACACTTATAAAGAAGGTATCTCTCATTTAGGAATTTACATTGGCAATAATGAATTTATCCATGCTGATTCAAGCGGTGTTCGAGTGACAAGCTTAGATAACTCTTATTACAAAGAGCATTTTGATAGTTTTAAACGTTTATATTAGTAGATTATGTGATTAATTGGGGCTGTCTAAATGGACAGCCTTTTTTGTTGGGAAGGGTGGGGCAGATTGAGGGGTTAGTGGTTGGGATCATATCCTCACCCCATTCGAGCATTTATTTCTCTTTCCAACTCCTATCCTCCTATTCCTCCCATCATCTTTACAAGCGAGCTAAATTCTCCTTATTTTGTTCCCCATTTCTGCTTCCTATAAACTTATTCCTCTTCTATCTCACTCCAAACGGATGGAACCTCCTCTTTCTTATGTCCCCTACCATCTCCTCACAAAAAGCGTTATAATTAATGAATGGACTTTTTTCGTGCGTCATATAAGAAAACACAAAAAGACAACAAAGAAATTACTAATACCAATAAATGTTCTTACGAATATGGGAGGGGTACATTATGCTTCTAGAAAAATATTTAGAGCCATTGAATTTTTGTGCAGAAAACTTAATGAATATATTGGATGCAAATGATCCCCGAATGAAAAACATTGTAGAAAAGGGACTTCTCTTGTACAGACAAAGCTTTGTCTATCAAGTGAAATTTTCCAATGAACTTGTTACCGGAATGATTCAAGACGTTACACCGGTAAAGGCAACATTGGATTTGGATTATATTCAATACAGTTCTTGTACTTGTCAGGCAGAAGGCTTTTGCCGCCATCAGCTTGCCCTTTTTTTCTATTTACTTGCTCAAGTTGGGAAAGTATCCACTTGGCTAGAAGCTTGGCGAAAACCAATTCAAAAGGCGGAAACGTTAAAGAATCTCGGCATTATGCGAGCAAGTGACTTATTGAAAGAAACAGAGGATAAAGAGCCAAATTACGAAGACTGGATTGAAACCTTTGAAAAGAGTTTCCAATCGCTTATCAAAACGAATGAAAACAAACCATATATGATTGCAGAAACGTATTATATTTATATGCGAAAGATAAAAGCTGCCGCCCCTCTTCAAACAGAGTGGAAGCTCCTTTATTTAGTCATCGCCCAAGTATTCACTTTTAAACAATTATTAACACTCAGCAAAAACCTTGATCATAATTCCCAAACAATTAATCGCTATTATCGTCATCTTTTTCAAGATTTAATGAACAGCATTGAGGATAACCTTTATAAGCTATCAAACTTCACCTTTCCCTTTGCGTTTGATAACTTTTTAATTCGTTTAAAGGACGACTTGCGTGCAGTCCTTACAATTCAACCCATTTTAACATTTGAGTGTATACAGCTTTATCGACTTATGTGGACAAATCTTTTTGCTACTAAGAGCTGGAGACAAGATGAATTGGAACAGCTCTTAGCTAATAAGAATCCGGCATTCTCTGAAAATGTCGCGATTATCCATCTGGAAATTCTGCTCGAAAAAGATGTAGATGCCCTTAAAGTGATTCAGTCTCTTGATTCTCAGATTACAACCTATATGCTTTATTGGATCGATTATTTGTCGAGCCGGAAATCGTGGAAGCGAATGGAATTATACGTTCCTGCGTTTATACAAGAATTGAAAAATTACCTATCTGCAGATGAGGATGACGAGTATTGCTATGAATTTACGCAAATGGCATTGCGAGCGATTCTCCCTTACTGCACAGCATTAAACAAAGAGGATTTATTGGAAAAGGCTTATATTCATACACTCCCATACAGCTATCGCAAATACGAGGATTTTCTGTATGAAAAAAAACAGTTTGATAAATGGATCGATTTATTTACAATGATGGGATATGGGCTAGATAATCTCTATAAAGAGCAAATAAAACTATTGCAGGAGTATGATCATTCTTTACTGCTTTCTTTATATCACCGTTCTATTCAAGAGCATATTGACGGGAAAAATAGAGAGCATTATCGAATCGCTGTCCGTCAATTAAAGAAGTTGCGCACCCTTTATAAAAAAATGAAGAAGCAAGCCGAATTCGAGCAATTCTTACTGGTTATCTTAGAGCGCACAAAACGATTAAGAGCCTTTCATGAAGAATGTAGAAAGGGAAAACTAATCCATGTTGAAAACTAATTATTTGAAAATAAATGTTCATTATTATGAAAATAGCGGATTTTTTTTAACAGGTGAAGTAGAGGAGTACTACCTTTATCCAAACTATTGGAAAAAGCTTCTTTTTCAGCAGCACCAAGAAAGCTATTATGGCACTATTTTAGATACCGTCAAGATAGATGGGGTAGAAGGAGTACTAGTCAGCGGCTGGCAGCTTGTTACCTTACTTGCTACGGAAGGATTTAATCGCTATATCGAATGGGATTGGAACGATACGGCACAAGTTTGCTTAGCTGCAGCTCCAAGTATACTCGAAGCTATCAAGCATAAGGAGTGGATTCCAGATTTCAGTCAATGGGAAACAGGGAATTTCCAATGGTCCCTTCCACATCGAGTGATTGATGAGTTTGATCCAAGTTTCTGGGACATGGGGCTTCGCGAGGAATTAGAAGGACAAACGAACAAAGATCTTATTCATAAATGGTTCCAACAGTCTCTTAATCACTATTTAGAAGACCGTGAAGAAACAAAACAAAGCTTCCATGAAAGAATCGACACATTAAAAAACGCAAATATTCCTTCTGAACAGCTTTCCGCTTATTTTACGGAAGATAAATGGCAGGAATGGATGGGGCTAAAAGAAAATGATTGTCCTTTTACATTAGGGATTCGTTTAGATGAGCCAACAGAAATCGATACACCATGGGATTTGGATTTATTCTTAAAATCCAAGGATAATCCAGAGCTTGTCGTAGATATTCATGATGAGGGCAACATGCCAAAGAAATGGCTTGATTACTCCTCTTATATAGAGGAAGAACAACAGCGCTGGCTCCTTCTTTTTCCATGGCTAAAAGGGAAGAAAGGCATAACCAACCAATTAACAGAGGATGAAGCATGGCTTTTCTTATCAGAAGCAAGTGAAACATTTCTGGCACTTGGTGTGGATATACTTCTTCCTTCCTGGTGGCAAGCAATGAAATCGGCAAATCTGAAAGTAAAAGCCAAGGTATCGAACGCAAGTCATCGTCCATCCTTCGTAGGACTTCAGGCGATGCTTGACTATAATTGGCGCTTTTCCATGAATGGCGTTACTCTTTCGGAAGATGAATTCAATAAGCTTGTAGAAGAAAAACGTCGCCTAGTCTTTATTAAAGGGCGTTGGATAAAATTAGACCCTGCCTTTATTCGTCAAATTCAGGATTTAATGAAAAAGGCAGAAAAAGAAGGTCTGCATGTCCGTGATATTATCGAACAGGAATTAATGCAAGCAGAGGAACAACAAAATGATGAGCTTGAAAATCCAAAGACATTTGCTAAAATCCAAATTGAGCTAAATAGACAATGGCGAACAATGATTCATCAATTAAAAGAGATTAAAAATCTTCCATTGGAGGAAGTTCCGCAAAGCTTCTTGGGAGATTTACGCGCCTACCAGGTACTTGGTATGAGCTGGCTCCTTTTTTTAAGAAAGTATGGATTTGGAGCAATTTTAGCAGATGATATGGGGCTTGGAAAAACGGTCCAACTCATCTCTTATTTATTAAAAGTGAAAGAAACGGAAAAGGAGCAGAAGACTCCTGCTCTTATCATTTGCCCAACCTCTGTACTTGGCAACTGGCAAAAGGAATTAGAACGGTTTGCACCTGATTTAAATGTCTATCTCCATTATGGAGCGAGTCGTTTAAAGGATGATGCTTTTATCAAAAAAGCAAATGAATCAGATGTTGTCTTAACCTCCTATGGCTTGACTCATATTGATTTACAAAACTTTGAAGAGCTTACATGGAGCACCATCGCGATTGATGAAGCGCAAAACATCAAAAATGCGCAGACAAAGCAATCAAGAGCCGTTAGAAAACTAAATGGCACCCATTATATTGCTCTTTCTGGAACACCGATGGAAAATCGCCTGAATGAGCTCTGGTCTATTTTTGATTTTACCAATCACGGTTATTTAGGAAGTCTTGGTCAATTTCAAAAACGCTTTGTGATTCCAATTGAAAAAGAAAATAAACCGGAACAGATTCAGCAATTGCAGACGCTTATCCGCCCATTTTTACTGAGAAGAACGAAAAAGGACGAAGATGTTGCATTAAATCTGCCTGATAAGCTGGAGCAAAAGGAATATTGTCCACTAACATCCGAGCAAGCTGCCTTATATGAACAATTAGTAACCGATACATTTGTGCAAATTGAGCAGCTTTCTGGTTTTGAGCGAAAAGGGCTTGTCTTGCAAATGTTAAGTAAGTTAAAACAGCTATGCAATCACCCTGCTCTTTATTTAAAGGAACCAACACCGACCAGCTTACTAGATCGGTCTGTGAAAATGGAGAAATTAGCTGAGCTGACAGATACAATTTTGGAAAGAGGAGAAAGCTGCCTTATTTTCACCCAATATATTGAAATGGGACATATGATTCAACAAATGATGAAGAAAAAATTCAAAGTGGATGTGCCATTCCTAAATGGCAGCATGTCCAAACAGCAGCGTGATCGCCTTATTGAACAGTTTCAGGATGGCGAATTCCCGATATTCCTTCTTTCTTTAAAGGCAGGAGGAACGGGATTAAATTTAACAGCAGCCAACCATGTTATCCATTATGACCGCTGGTGGAATCCAGCTGTTGAAAATCAGGCTACTGACCGTGCATATCGTATTGGCCAGACTCGTTTTGTGCATGTCCATAAGCTTATTTGTACGGGAACACTCGAAGAAAAAATCGATGCGATGCTGGAGAAAAAGCAATCGCTGAATGATCAAATCATCCAAAATGAAAATTGGATGACTGAATTAACAACCGATGAATTAAAGGATTTAGTATCATTAAATGAAAATCCGGCCGTGCTTTAAAAGCTCGACCGGATTTTTTCTTTGCTTATTTATCCCCAGGAATCTTAATATCCTTTCGTTTTTCTTCTTTGCTCATTTTATAGAAGTAAACAGTTTTGGTTGTTTTATGGCCAGCTAAATCTGTTGCTGTAAACGCAAACTCATTTAAGCCTTCTTCTAAATTTAATTCCACTTTTTTCACTGTTTTTTCTAGACTTCTCATTGCATAAGGCTGTTTAAATGTTTGATAATACAATTCACTTCCATTTAATGCTAGCTGAATTTCATCAAAGTTATCCTTTACTGTTACATGAACAGTTGGATTTTTCCCATTGCTGTTTACAATCCGATTTCCAGAAAGACCGTTGAATGAAATGCTAGGAGCTTCTGCGTCAACAATGAAGCTGCGCTTAAATACTGCTGTATTATCAGCATCATCTGTAGCTTTCATTTCAACAGAATGAACACCATTATCATAGGAAATCGATGTATTAAAGGTGTATACTTCCTTTTCTTCATCATAGAAGACGTCCACTTTTTGTCCATCAATCGTAAACTCTTTTATGCCTGACTCGTCCTTTATTGTTCCACTAAATGCTACTTCCTTTGCTCCGTACACCTCTAATGCTTCAGGTGTCTGTAAAGTGACTACTGGAATTGTTGTATCCTTCTTCCCTTCTTCTGCTGTCACACTTGTTTCTTGCTTATTGCCTGCATAGTCATATGCAACTACTGTTACAGCTGTGCCAATCTCTACTTCATTTGGCAATGTAAATTCTGTTGTATCTCCACTTAATGGCGTACCTAGAACAGACTTTCCATCTACTAAAATATCTAAATAAGAAACACCTGAGCCATTTTTATTATCTGATGCAGCAAATTCCAATGCTTTATTATCCTCTACTAAGGCTACTTCAACAGATGGACTCACTGTATCAACGATTACTGGTATATCTACAACTTGTGGTTTTGCACCTGGATAATCCAGGGTAGCACTAATACGATAGTAATATTGCCCCTCTGCTAATTTTCCATTTACTTTTCCATCCCACGCCCATTTAGAATCAAGCAAATAGCTTGTTCCTTTACCACTATCATAGTAATTTTTTCTGATTTCCTCTTGTGTCAGTAGTGTTCTAACTGTTTTTCCATTACTGTCCACAATAGAATACTGAACGGTTTTTGCATTTCTTAAGAAGGACAGAATCGGAATAATTTCTTCCTGTATCCCATCACTATTTGGTGAAATAGCAATCCCCTCTTTTGTGAATGCATTTTTTATCGGATCATAACCTAGGTATAGGAAATCTTCGCCTTCTTTTGTCACCGCTCCAGCCATGCCATAAAAAGATGTTTCATCATATTTCATGCCATCTAGAATCGGCGCTTTATTCCAATCCCCTTTAAATCCTACATAAGGAACGGTTAATGTTGCATTCGTTTCCGCAGGATCTGTTAAGGTTACAAACCCTTCAACGAAATAGCCGTTTTCAAACACACGATCAATCGCAACAGGTGTTTCCCAACTGCCTGTTAGAGAAGGATCTATTACTTTTGCATTTGTTAAATCAACAGAAACTTTGATTTTTTTACTTTTGTTTGCTGGAATAGTAATTGTTGTTTGTTCCTTATCATTTACTTTGATGGTTGCATCTAAGATTTTCTGGGCTTCTAATAGATTAGCAGAGTAACCTAGCTCCCCATAAGCAGCAAAGTCTGTTTGAATATTTGCAGCAACATCATATTTAACCTTTTTATCACTATAGTTTTTTGCCTCTAACGTAAAGGTGAAAGTATTTCCTACTTCTTTTAAGGCCACTTTCCCTTCTTGTGTCTTCTTCTCTGTTACAATCACTGGTGATTGTAATGCTGCGTGCAGTTGCATCAGACCTGCACCTTGTCGACGCGGAGAATATGGTACATCCCAATCAAAAGCACTATTTACTGTACCACTATCCGTTACTGGCTTCGCAGTGTTCATCAATAGATTTTTCGCCATGTTTACTCGCTCAAATCCAGATACGTCGAATTCATTATCTACCCGTTCTAATACGAGTGCTGAACCGCCAGAAACATGCGGTGCCGCCATTGATGTTCCACTCTTCATTCCATATTGATTATTCTCTAGTGTCGAGTAAATTTGCCCACCTGGAGCTGTAATTTCCGGCTTAAAATCTAAGTTTGAGGTTAATCCCCAAGAAGTAAAACTACTCATTTTTCCAGCCTCTGGGTTAGCTGAAGTTGTTTTCTTGCCTTCAAATGTAATGGAGATATTTTCTCCATCTTGAAGCACTTCTGCTAATTTATCCCCATCCGTTTTTAATAAGAAAAGCTGAGGAATTTTAATGCTTGTATCTGTTGCCATGCTCACAAATCCATCTGTGTTATTATAAATAATAACACCAGCTGCCCCTGCCTCTTGTGCATTGATCGCTTTATCAACGAAGCCAATTTCGCCTCTTTGAATTAATGCATAGTTATCCTCTACATTAACTGCTGCTAGTTCTTCTGGTGTTCCTAATCCTGCATAAACAATCTGGAATGTTTTTTCTTCTACTGTATTTGGATGGACACTGCTTGCAGATAAGAACCCAGCCTGTCCAGTCGTCTCGCTATATTGATAGGAAAAGGCATCAATATCTATAAAGCTATTTTCAACAGAGGCAACTTGTAAGCTGTCATATGCGACACCAGGTGATCCTGTAACACCGATATCCGGATTAGAGCTAGATGGATTTGCAAAGCCATTACCTAAATGTGCAGAGTTCCCTGCGGAAATGGACATCATGATACCATTTTCCACTGCACGCTCAATTGCCTGCTGTTCTGGTGCATCTTCGGCCACGAATCCTGCTGGAGATCCTAAACTCATGTTAAGGACATCTGCACCTAACACAATCGCATCATCTATTGCTTTAATATAAATATCTCCCCAAGTAGTAGAGACACTAGGGTCATTTCCGAAAACTTTCAATGCTAGAAGCTGTGCTTCAGGAGCAACCCCTTTTATGCCATTATTATCTTCATCTCCATTTGCTCCTACAGTACCAGCAACGTGCATCCCGTGCATGCTTGCACCTTCTGCAATATCTTGGATAATATCATTTTCATCCATATAGTTATAGCCATAAGGAACCTTTTCACTATAAAATTTCCCTTGAAGTCCATTTTCTTCTTTAAATTGAGCAATTTCTTCTTTTGTTAATTCCTCTTCTGTTTCATCAGAAAGAATCATATCTTTATGATTTGGATCAATGCCGGTATCAATAACACCAACGACCATTCCTTCCCCTTTAAATCCATAATCACGCCATGCGTCTTGTGCTTGGACAAGCTCTTTACTATAAATCATGTCTGTTTCTTCTTCTGGCCTTTCATAGGTGGTCGCAATATGTACTTTCGCTACCTCTGGAAGTTCTTCGATTTTTTCTATATCTCCATATTTCATTTCTCCACTAAAACCATTAAAAATGGTAGTGAAATTCTCGAACTCTTTAAATTTCACTTTTTTTGCTTTCACTTTATCTTTTACTTTTTTCTGTTCTGCTAATTTTTCACTCTTTAATTTTTCTTTCGTTGTTTTCGGCAATTCCTTAACTTGCTTTGCTTGCGCCTGTGCATATTGAACAGTCGGCTCTGTATTCATCTCAACAACGACACGGACCGTATCTGATTCTTTATAAACGGTCTCTAGCTCGTCCACCTTAATGGTCTGTACATTTTGCTGATTTTCTTTCCCTTTCGTGGTGATTACTTTGTCTGGCACTGTTGCTGCTGAAATACTATTTGAAAATAGCATAAAGAGCATAATGACTAGAACAAATAATTTACTTTGCTTCACGTTAAAACTCCCCTCTGAACCTTTTTTATTTTTTGAATATATCGAACTATATAAAAATATCATAATATTCTTTCTTTTTTTAAGTGAAAATAGTACCGTATCTTCTTTTTCATGCTAGTAATTTAGTCATTTAATATCGCAAAATTATTCATTTTTCGTCAAGGACAGACGAAAAAATAGTGAACAATAGCGAACAATCTTTTTTCAATATAATTTAAGGAAGATGTTATTAAAGATTGATTCTTACAGTCGAGTTCGCCGGGAAAGTTTTTGTAATATAAATGCTAGGTTCATTTCCTTAAGTATTTAGATGAAATGTTCAAGGTAAGGTATAATAAAAGAAAATCAAGCATTTGCCGGAGGAGGATTTAGCGTGAAAACATTTAAGTTGATTTCTTTACAAATTCTGACGAGGGAAAAGCTGATACCAATTAAATTATTGGATGGGTTGATTATCAATAAGGAAGATGATAATAATCATTGGCTAATTGAAGTCTATACAGATTGGTCCTCTATCGACTTTCTTGATGAAGCCTTTCAAAAGAAGGAAGATTTGCTTGTCCAAGCGGTAATCACCAAAAAAGAAAATGATCCCGCTCCTTTTGAAGTCACCATTTTGTCGATCCAAAATTTGGGGGACAAAACAAGTATCTTATTAGAAGGAACATTAAAACGAGATAGAAAAGACTATGCAGAACTATTGCTCCAATATTTAATTGGGGAAGGGTACGAAGGAAATAACTTATCGAATAAATTTACCGAACTGATGCAAAGCAAGCCTCAGACTTTTTTGGAGAAGAAATTGTAGCTGTGAAAGGTTCATCTAGCATTTTCTATAACGAAAATAGATTATTTTGCCAAAAAGAACTTTCCTGCAAAGTTCTTTTTGCTATTTTAATAATATTACTCATGCAATTATTGCTTTGAATAATATTTAGAACAAGATGGACTTGAACGAGCCTATAAGCCCACAAAAAAAATTCTACTAAAATACAAACGTTTCCATACGCGTTATTAAGCCTTTTCCCCTCCTATCTTGCATTTAGTCTAAAATAAACCTTGTTATAAAATCTGACAAGTTACTTGTTTATGCCTTTTTTAATAGATAGAATGCAGCTATGAGATATCAAATATGTGATCACAAATATCATTTGCTTGGAGGAGGTGTATATCGGGTTGAAGAATTCTGCAATTGTCGTCCCTACTGTAGCTCAAGAAGTGTATAAAGCTATTCGCAACCAGATCATTAGAGGAGAATTTGCACCTGGGCAAAAGCTGTCCATAAGAAAATTAGCTGAATTATATGGAGTTAGTACAATGCCTGTTAGAGAAGCTTTATCCAAGCTCGAAACAGAAGGCTTTGTTCAATTTGATAGAAGAAGCATCATCGTGAATCAGCTTTCTACCAAAGAATTAATCGAAATATTTGCCATTAGAAAATTACTGGAAAAACAAGCAATTGAATGGGCTACACCAAATATTTGTCCTCCAGATTTAGTATTGCTTGAAAACATCATCAAAGAAATGGACGAGAATATTCATTCTCCTTTTGAATGGAGACGATTAAATAAGAAGTTTCATTTTGAATTATATTCTCATGCTCATTCTAAACCGCTATGGGAATTACTACACCAGCTTTGGGGTAGAGTAGAATCTTATATGAATATCTATTCTTCGTCTGAACACCTTTCCTCTGCCCAAGCAGAACACTATAAAATGTTAGAATTAATAAAAGAAAAGAAATTGGATGAACTAACTGCTCTTATTTTAGAACATATCCAAATAACTTGCGATGCCATTATAGAGGAGATGGCTAAATTAGAGTAATATTAATTTTTTTACAGAAAATTTTCTGAAAACTCTTAATTTTAAGTTAGATCATACATTGAAATACCAAATAAAATAATTAGGGTTCTTTTAACAATAGGAGGAAACAAAGTGAAAAAATATTTAATTAGCATTATTTCTATTATTTTATTATTCAGTTTAGCAGCATGTAGTTCTTCTAGCAGCTCTTCATCAGAAGCAGAGGAATTCCCAACAAAGCCTGTAAAATTAGTAATTCCTTATCCTCCAGGTGGTGGAACAGATGTATTATTTCGTTTAGTTGCTCAATACGCGGAGAAACATTTAGGCCAGACTATTGTTCCTACAAATATGGCTGGTGCTACTTCTACTGTTGGTTCTCGTTTTGTAAAGGATGCTGAACCAGATGGTTATACGATATTAGGCACACACCAAGTTGTTGCAACAGCTCAACATACGGGAGTTGTAGATTATGGATTCTCTGCTTTTGATCCGGTTGTACTAATGACTTCTACTCCCCATATTCCATCTATAAGTAAAAAATTTAGTGAAGAACATAATATCAAAAATATGAATGATTTTATTGAATACGTAAAAGCAGGAAATAAAGTGAACTGGGCTTATACTGTTGCCTCAGAAGACCATTATTCTATAGCTGCCATTCTGGATGCCGCTGGTGTGGATCCTAAATCATTAAATTATATCCATTATGATGGAACTGGACCTCAATATGCTGCAATCCTAGCTAATCAAGCCGATGGGATGATTGCCGACTATGCATCAGGAAAAGGATATTATGATGATGGAACCCTTGTACCCCTTGGAATGGTTTTTGATGAACGTAATCCTTTCTTGCCAGATGTACCAACTTTAAAAGAACAAGGCATTGATTTCTCGGTTACAGTGGACAGAGGTATTCTTGCTCCTAAGGGAACAGATCCTGAACGAATCAAAGTTATTAATGAAGCATTTAAAAAAGCACTAGAGGATCCAGAATTGCAGAAAAAAATTGAGGAATTAGGAAGTTTCCCTCATTACATGACTTCTGAGGAGTACTCTAACCATGTTAATGAATTAGATAGTGAAATGGGTAAACTTGCTCCTAAAATGGAGTTTTAATAGAGGGGGCTGAATAAAATTGGTTAATCGATTATTCTCCATATTTATTTTAATTGTAGGCAGTATCTTTTTTATAAACTCCAATGAATTTTCCGAAAAATCAGGGGTGCAGACTTTTGCCCCCTCGTTTTTCCCTAGAGTTATCATTGGGTTAATGATGATTTTAGCTTTATGCTTACTGATAAAAAGTTTCCTAAATAAAGATAAGGATTCCTTCTCTTTAGAAACTATAAGGACCTATATTTCAAAGCATTTTCGTGTTTTATTGATACTGTTCTTATTCCTTCTTTATGTCATTTTCTTAAATATAGTAGGGTTTTTAATTTGTTCAATTGTTTTTTTATTCATTTCCACGATTATCTTACGCCCTTTCCAAAAAAAATACATGGCAACAAATATTATTTTGTCAGTGGCATTTCCTGTCATCGTACTTCTTGTGTTTGAACAAGTATTACATATTTATCTACCATAATGGAGCGTGATTAAGTTGGATATTTCAATGGTTTTAGCAGCTTTTCAAGAAGTATTACATCCTATGATGATTCTATCTATCGTTATTGGCGTTTTGGTTGGGATTATAGCTGGTGCAATCCCAGGATTCACCTTTACAATGGCCCTTATTTTAGCTTTTCCATTCACCTTTGGGATGGAACCAATTCAAGGTTTAGCCGTCATGATCGGCATTTATATTGGCGGACTTTCCGGAGGGTTGATTTCTTCCATACTTTTAGGAATTCCTGGTACTCCTTCCTCTGTCGTCACCACCTTTGATGGCTATCCAATGACAAAGAATGGAGAAGCACCACGAGCACTAGGAGTAGGCATCGTCTCTTCTGTTATTGGAACCATTATTGGTGCGATTATTTTATTTCTATTAGGACCAATCATTGCTAAGGGGAGTCTTCTTTTCGGACCATGGGAAATATTCTCTCTCGTTGTTTTCGCACTGACTCTTATTGCTGGCTTAAGTGGTAAATCTATGCTAAAAGGGTTAATCGCTGGCTGTCTTGGCCTTTTAATTGGAACGGTTGGTGTATCTCCAACTGGAACGGTTCGTTTTGATTTTGGAATCCCTGAGCTTTCTTCAGGATTTTCAACCTTACCTGTTCTGATTGGCCTATTCGCAATTTCCCAGCTACTGATTAATGTGGAAGAAATAAAAAGCACTGTTCCTACTAAACAAGCTGCTTCCAACATGAAGAAATTAATCCGTATTCCGTACGGGCAAGTATTTATTGATATATTCCAAGAAAAATGGAATGTGCTTCGCTCCGCAGTCATTGGTTGCTTTATTGGCTGCCTTCCTGCTGCTGGAGCTGAATCTGCTACATTTATTAGTTATGATCAAGCTAAAAAGTTCGGAAAAAACAAAGCTAAATATGGAAAAGGGCATCCAGGTGGGATTGTAGCTTCAGAAAGCTGTAATAATGCTGTTGCTGGCGGAGCCTTTATCCCAACCATCACTTTAGGGATTCCTGGAGATGTGGCACAGGCAGTAATGATTGGCGCATTAATATTGCATGGGATTAACCCAGGACCGGCATTGTTTACACAACAGCCTATTTTGGTCAATTCCATCTATGTTGTGATTATCCTTAGTGCCATTTCCATCTTTTTTATTCAAACATTACTATTACCCATCTTTACAAAAATAACGGCAATTCCTAAATCTTTAATGGTACCTTGTATTTTAGTTATCAGTACAGTTGGCGCCTTTGCTCTTAATAATCAGCTATTTGATATTATTCTTGTTTTCATTTTTGGATTAATCGGGTTTATTTTTCATAAAATAGATGTTCCTCTTTCACCAATTATTCTAGGACTAATTCTAGGGCCAACCTTGGAGAAAGAAATGACAAGAGCTTATCAAATGGATGCGAGCATATTACCGTTTTTTACAAGACCAATATCACTTGTTTTCTTAATCCTTGCTGTTGGTTCCATCTTTTTTACCATCATTCAATTAAGGAAAAATGGAAAGGAAAAAACTACTCCTTCTAATCAGGAAGAATCACAAACTCATCTTTGATTTATCATTGGTGAGTTTCCTTAATAGAAAGGAATTCTAATTAACTATTAAGTTCATTATTCATCCACTAATTATATAGACTTGAATCCACATAGGAGGTAACTACATGAAACAGTCAATAATTGGGACAAAATCCATGGTTGTAAGTCCTCATTATCTAGCAAGTTCTGCTGGAAATTCTATATTAGAAAAAGGAGGAAATGCCTTTGATGCAGCAGTGGCTGTTAGTGCTTGTTTAGCGGTTGTTTATCCACATATGACTGGATTAGGGGGAGATTCCTTTTGGCTAATGTATGAGTCTAAAGAGAAAAGGATAGATGCTTATAATGGAAGTGGCCGTTCAGGAGCAAACATTACTCGCAATAATTTTTCTGGCGAGGATGCTATTCCTTTTAGAGGGATAAGAAGTATTCTAACTGTTCCAGGAATGGTAGATAGCTGGGCTGCCGTATTGGAAAAATACGGTTCAATGGAATTATCTGAAGTTTTGGCTCCTGCGATTCATTATGCAGAATTTGGATTTCCTGCTTCCAATGACCAAATTAAGAATACAATAAAAAATAAGGAAATTCTCCAACTAGATGAGGATATTGCTGCTATTTTCCTCAAAGGAAATGAAGCACCAAAAATGAATGAGAAATTTATTCAGAAGGATCTTGCCCATACATTAAAAGAAATTGCCCAAAAAGGTCGTAATGAATTCTATGAAGGTAAACTAGCAGAAAAAATTGTCTCCAGCCTACAAAGCAAAGGCGGATTATTAACAAAAGAAGATTTTTCCAACCATTATGGTAATTGGGCCAATCCCATTTCTTCTACTTATCGAGAATATACCATGTACCAGGTTCCCCCTAATTCACAAGGATTTGTTGGATTAATGGCGTTAAATATTCTTGAAAACTTTGAACTACCTTCTATCCCACATAATTCGTACCAGTATTATCATTTACTTATTGAATCACTAAAACAAAGCTTTCAAGATAGAAATAAATATTTAACAGACCCTAATTTCAATGAAATTCCCCTGGACCACTTATTAAGTAAAACTTATGCAAAAGAACTAGCAGATAAAATTTATTTGGACCAAACAAATGCTATAACGACCCAAAGCGTTGGCAATGATACTGCCTATGCAGCTGTTGTTGATGAGAGTGGAAATGCCGTTTCTTTTATCCAAAGTATTTATTTTGAATTCGGATCGGGAATTGTAGCGAAAGATACTGGTATTATTTTGCAGAATAGAGGCTCTTTCTTTTCCTTAAACGAAAATAATGTTAATTGTTTAGAACCTAAAAAACGCACTTTTCATACGCTAATGCCAGCTATGGCCTTTAAAGGTGGTAAACCTATTGTTTTATACGGGACACAGGGTGGAGAAGGACAACCACAAACGCAAACAGCCATCATTACAAGAATGCTTGATTATGGAATAGACCCTCAAACAGCCATTAATGAGCCAAGATTTGTATGGGGAAGAACTTGGGGAGATACAACAGAAGAGTTAAAGATAGAAGGTCGAGTCTCACAGGAAGTAAGAGATAAACTGAAACATTCCGGTCACCTTGTGAATTGTGTAGAAGACTTTGATGATATTATGGGACACGCTAATGCCATTCTTATCGACAGCCAAGGTTTCTTACATGGTGGAGTCGATCCAAGAAGTGATGGAGCTGCTATTGGGCGTTAAAACTACCGCGAAAAATTAATTTCAAGTTCGTTCTTACCACAAGCTACATTCTAAAATAAGTAACTTATTCGGTAAGAACGAACCTTTAACATACACTATAGCCTTATTCGTCTATGTCGTCTTCATCATTTGCATCATCTTTATCTTCGATCATATCTTCACCAGGATCATTATCATCTGTAGTTGGATCTAGGTCATCATCTGTATTCTCATCTGGTACATCTGTTTCGTTGTCGTTATCTAAATCAGTATCTGGAACAACGTCATCCGTATCTAAATCAGTATCTTCAATTGTTGTATCATCATCTGGTGCTGGACTTTGATCATCATTGTCACCACAAGCTGTTAAAAGCATTGCGGATAGCGCTGAAATACCTAATAACTTAATCCATTTATTCATTCGTTATACCCCTTTTCTTGATAAGTATCATCATGACCTTTAATAGGTCAATAATTAGGTTATCCAAGAAAAGAAAATTATTGCGGCTTATCCCCTAATTCCAATAATAAGCAAAGTTGTAAAGAATCATTTGTAAAAAAAGAGAAGACCTCCCGTAAGTTTACAGAATCTTCTTCTCTTTCTCCTTTTATACTTCCTTTTTATCCCCAAGGGCAAACATGATTTCCGCTTCACAGGCAATTTCACCATCAACAGTAGCTACACATTTTCCCTTTCCGAAGTTTCCGCGCACTCTTGTCATTTCTACCTCAAGTCGCAGTTGATCTCCTGGATATACTTGTTTTTTAAAGCGACAGCTATCAACTCCAGCGAAGAATGCCAGTCTCCCTTTGTTTTCTTCTTTAATCAACATAGCAACAGCCCCAACCTGCGCTAACGCCTCTACAATCAGCACACCTGGCATTACTGGGTATTCCGGAAAATGTCCATTAAAGTACTCTTCATTGGCAGAAACATTTTTAATCCCAACTGCTTTTTTGCCTTCTTCCACTTCTAAAATTCTATCTACTAATAAAAAAGGATATCGGTGCGGAATAATTTCTTTAATTTGATTGATATCTAACATTTGTGACCTCCTACTAATATGTGGTTATATATTATTGTACTAAATAATCTTATAAAAAAGGAAGGGATATCCCTTCCTTTTTTATAAGATGTTTTTTAGAGAATGTGTTAATAGCCTGTCACTCTAAAAAGTTTTAAAGCGTATTTTAGGTAAGCCACAATCAAAGAATGGAAATATAATTGCTATTTTTTACAAATCCCACGCTTGTTTACTCTTCATTTATTAAATTGACAATATGTGTCCAAGTTTCCTTTTTAAAGGTATCGCTTGCTTTACCGTCTCCCATTACACTATACCCGACAAGCGCGCCTGCTAGAACACTGACAACCATTATTAAAACGATGGCAATTATGCGCAGCCATATAGGAAACAGACGAACTCTAACTTGTCGTTTAGGAGAAGCATTCTCTTCTGAATTCTTCTTCTCTTTCCGTAATTCTTTTACCTGTTCTCTTGTCTTAACCATTTCCTGACTACTGCTATTTAATGCCATCATTTTTCTCCTTTTTAACGTATTCCATTCACTAATCCCATCATCTGATCTGCTAAAGAGATGGATCTGGACTGAAATTGATAGGAGCGCTGTGTAGCAATCAGATTAACCATTTCTTTGCTTATATCTACATTCGATTGTTCCAAGGCATTTTGCTTCATCCCAATTTCATTTCTTCTAGCACCGTCTAGGTCTAAAATTGCTTGGTTTTCGTCCGCTGAGTCAGAAAGTCGGTATACATTATCCCCCGTTTTTTCAAGACTTTGCGGATTGTTGGCATAGGATATACCGAGATTCACCATTTCCTGTCCACCGTTATTCAACTGAACTGTTAGCGTTCCTGTTGATGAAAAAGAATATTCTTTACTATTATTATTTAATAAAATTGGGTTATTATTCTCATCAAGGATAGCATGGCCATCTTTTGTAACGAGCATATTTTCATTATCAGATACTGGAGATAAGTACATAGCTCCATCTCTTGTATAGCGAACTTCCGTTTCTCCACCGTCTTGCACTAGCACTCTGTATAATTGTCCTTCTTTTGTTAACGCCGTATCTAAAACACGATCGGATGCTTTTATGGTTCCCTGTGTCATCACTAACTGTGTTTGAGCAATTTTTGCCCCTACACCTTGTCTGATTCCGTTTGGAGTTTGACGATTGACTTCTTGCGTTTCATCAGCTTGGTTATTAAATTGCTGAAAAAGCATATCCGTAAAGGTTCCATTTTGTTTTTTATAGCCAGTTGTATCAACATTGGCCATATTATTACTAATGAGATCCATTTGCTTTTGTAGCTGTGTTAATGTATTACTAGCCGTTATCATCGTTCTATTCATAGCGATTCCCCTTTACTACCCTTTCTATCGAAAAGCTGCTTTCGGAAAGCTTTTGCATGTAGCTTACAATCAAAATGGTTTATATTCCCCTATTGAAAAAAGCATTTATTTTAGAGAAATTCCAAAATAATCTAATCTTATATTTTTCCAATTTCATTTGCAGCTTGGTCCATGCTTTTATCATATGCCTGCAGCATTTTCTGATTTGCTTCAAAAGCACGATATGCTGTCATCATATCTGTCATGGTTTGGGCTGTATCAACGTTGGAATTCTCTAAGAATCCTTGTTTTATCTGGAAATTCACTTCATTATTTGCGTATGCACTCGGAAGTTCTGCACCGTCTTGCGCTCGATATAAGCCATCGCCCTCTTTGGAAAGCTGTTCTGGTGTATCTGTGTAGCTTATTCCAAGACGATATGCTTCCCCGTTACTCCCAGTAATCACCCCATCAGATGTAACGGAGAAATCTGTGCTAGTTAGTTGAATGGGTTCATTATTTTCATTTAAAACACGTAATCCGCTAGCAGTGGTTAAATAGCCTTGTCCGTCTAAAGTGAAATTTCCATTCCGTGAATATGCTATTTCGCCATTTGCATTTTGGATAGTAAAGAATATGCCGCCACTAGGATTTGTACCATTCCCTGGTACATTGACATTTAATAATGCCAAATCCGTACTTAGTTCCGTTTGATTAAGGTCTCCCTGTGTAAATTTTGGTGTCGCTTCCTGCATATAGACTCCTGTTGCTAAATAGCCTACTTCTTCTTTGTCTACAACACCAACTGCATTCTTGCTAACACTTTGCTGTAATAATTCCGGGAAGGCTCTCATAGACGATTGATCTGTTTTAAAACCTGGTGTCGTACTATTTGCCATGTTATTGGAAAGCATTTCTGTCTTACGCTGTTGTGCAAGCATACCAGAGGCAGCTGTATAGAATCCTTTAAACATACTTGTCTCCAATCTATACAATATTTTCGATTCTCATATATATATTCTATTATAAAAAAAATATGGAAATATTACATTAAATTTTGTTGAAAAAAGTCTAAAAATGTTTGTATTCATCATTTATTATATCGGGTTTCCATCATAACAATCTACTGGTAGATATAGGGGGAGTTTTAAAGGACATTCACTTTCAACAATTCCTTCCTTAAAGCAAAAAAATCGGAACAAGAAAAAATTTTCTCATTTCCGATTTTTTAGGTTTAATGTTTCGTACAACGGGTATGAAATAACTAGATTTCATTTTCCTATGCATAAACAAGAACTTTTCGCTCTTGTTTATGCCCCCCCATATTTGTTAGCTTAATTTTCTTTTTGGGAGACGATCAATGTTATCTAACATAATCCCAGTACCTATTGCTACACAATCCATTGGATTTTCCGCCACTAATACAGGAACTTTAAGTTCATCCGCCAACAGTAAATCAATCCCATGAAGCAATGCTCCACCACCTGTTAAAATAACCCCACGATCAATAATATCTGCTGAAAGCTCAGGAGGTGTTCTTTCTAGGACACTTTTCGCAGCTTGAACAATTACAGACACCGATTCTCTTAATGCTTGTTCAATTTCATCTGAATAAACAGTAATCGTTCTAGGAAGTCCAGAAACCATATCGCGGCCACGAATATCCATTTCTTCTTTTCTAGATCCAGGGAAAACAGTTCCGATATTGATTTTTATATTTTCAGCAGTACGTTCTCCGATTAACAGCTTATATCTGCGTTTAATATATTGAAGGATTTCATTATCAAATTTATCTCCAGCCATTTTTATACTGGAAGATGTAACGATATCACCCATTGAAAGTACAGCTACATCCGTTGTACCGCCACCAATATCAACAACCATATTTCCGCTCGGTTGGAAAATATCCATTCCAGCACCAATCGCTGCAACTTTTGGTTCTTCTTCTAGATAGATTTTCTTTCCTCCGCTTTTCTCTGCTGCTTCTTTAATTGCCTTTTGTTCCACACTTGTAATATTTGTCGGACAGCAAATAAGAATTCTTGGCTTTGAAAGAAATCCTTTTACATTTAATTTATTGATAAAGTGCTTTAACATCGCTTCCGTTACGTCAAAATCAGCAATAACGCCGTCTTTTAATGGTCGGATAGCCACGATATTCCCAGGTGTACGTCCAACCATGCGACGTGCTTCTTCTCCAACTGCTAATACTTTGCCTGTATTGCGATCTAATGCCACAACAGAAGGCTCGTTTAATACAATACCTTTTCCTTTTACATGAATTAGAACATTCGCTGTTCCTAAATCTATACCAATATCTCTAGCAAACATTAAATACGCTCCTCCTTTGTCTTAGCTTATCCTTTTATTTGATTTAATCATTTCATTTTCCTTATAGAGACTAAGAGCTGGCTTTCACACTATATGTAACGATATCTTCATACTTAAGTTTCATTAAATGACACTACTGGCCAATAAATATTCATTTTTTCTTTATTCCTGTTTAAAATTGGTTTTATTCGCACAGCTTTCCGAAAAATGCCAGCCATTATTTTTATCGCTTAAATATGTCTTACTTATCGCTCTATATTAAATCAACCATTTTTTCTTTTTCAATAGACGAATTATGTATGTTTTTGGTTAAAATTTTGTATGTTTTTTCTCTATCTATTTATACCACTCTAATTTTTTATTCTATCACAAGGATGCAGAAATAAGTAACTTTTTGTCAAAAAAATGAGTTTTTTTTCACAAAAAGAATTTATAATTATGTTAGGCAGCTCTTAAACGACCACCACACCATTTTCAAGCTGGTTATGTTTTCTTTACAAAAGAAAAAGGACATTGATTTCAAAGTCCTTTAAAGCTATTATGTACCTTTTCTTAGCATTTCAATCAGCGTCTCTTTTTATACAAATCTTTTTTTCTATCGATGAAGTCACCTCCATCGATAGACTGTTGTAGCTGCATTTCACAAACTTTCCTTTCTGTTTTAAAAATCACTAGGGCATTTTTATCCTTATTTTTTTGCCATGCTAACAGTGCTGAAAAATTGCCCCATTTGCTTTTTACTGTACAGTTTCCCCTTCTAACTCTTCTTTTTTATACTTCATTTTAGTTGCTTCCCCACCACGCAAATGTCGAATTGATTTATGATAATCAAGTATCTCTTTTACTTCATTTGCTAAATCTGGGTTAATTTCAGGAAGTCTTTCTGTTAAATCTTTATGGACTGTACTTTTGGATACGCCAAACTCCTTCGCTATTACGCGAACCGTTTTTCTCGTCTCCACGATATACTTTCCAATCTTGATAGTTCTCTCTTTGATGTAATCGTGCACACCACTCGCCCTCCCTAAATTGGATGTGAGAAGTGTGAAATGAGACTCGCTTTTCGCTTCATCGAAATTCTTCATCCCGCACGTTTCCTTTCCTACAAAATACGATTCTTCATGCGGCAGAAAGTCAAAGGCTTTCTGTACTTATTATGATTAAACATGTCCTCGACTACATATCCATTGTCTTCAAACGACCCCTCACTCCAAACTTCCTCTTTGTAAGGTTTGTAACATTTTATTAGCTTGGATGATACTTTATGCAGAAAAATATGAATAGGGACAAGGTTTGTCTAATTTTTTTTATGATTTCTTTGATTTTAATGAGTTTTTCAACTAAAATTCTTTATTTTGCTGAATGAAAGGAAGGTTTATATGGAGAGCACATGAGGAATTTAAAATGTGGATCGATTATTTGAGAATGAAATACTACTACCCTTTAATAAGCTTATTTATCCAAAACTGATTGTTTCCTAAGGACAATTATTTCCCGAGAAATTTGTCAGTTTCCGCACCTAATTGGCAACTTTCATCAAACATTTCTTAAAACATGGAAATAAACCTATTACTTTTTACCTAATAAAGATTTGAATAGGTGAATTAATGGAACTAGCACCATCATGAAAGGAAGGAGGAATTTATCTAAAGCTTAGTTGTTTACATAAACGCGGCTTCTCATTTCGACATTTCCCATGCTAAAAATATTTTTTTCGCGTAGAGAGTTATATAGACATAAAAAGGAGTGCTATAAAGGACTTCTTACTTTGCAAAAGATGATATCTCATGCATGTAAGAGACCGATTTATAGCAACCCCTATTTTCACAGTTTTTCAATTATGCGTTTGGATCTGTAGTTCCTTCTGCATCTTCATCCTGATTAGAATTTATTCCATTTTCTAATGAGTTATCTGTTGGCATTTCTTCATCAGCAGATTCAGACTCTTCCACCTCTGAATCAGCTTCTGATGTAGCACCAGAAGTATCATCACTTTCCAAAGCACTTAATGGCTTACCAAAATAATCAATTGGGTTTACCGCAACATTGTCTTTTCTTACTTCAAAGTGAACATGAACACTTGCATCTTGATTTAACTTACTTTTTCCAGCAGTGGCTAATGGTTGACCTTTTTCCACTTCATCTCCAACTTCTACTTGGAAATCCTTCACAGACTGGTAATATGTTTTAATCCCATTTTCGTGATCAATTTCAATCGTGTTACCTAATAGAGAATCTTCCGCCACTTTCGTAACGGTTCCGCTTAAGGCAGCTACCACTTCGAATTCGCTATCATCTTCCATTTTTAAATCAATACCTGTGTTTGGCTGATATTGATTATTATAAAACACTAATGATTCAGCTTGTTTTTCCTTACTAGCCGTATTATCGTAGAATTCCTTTTGTGTAATAAATGACTCTTCATCTACTACTGGCCACGCAAAGTTTTCAAATTCTTTTGCTACTGGTTCTGCAGGTTCATCGATTTGCTTTGTTGGCATATCAGCATCATATTTATACTTATCTGTTTCTGATGCGCTATTTTGATACCAAAGAACACCTGTTAGAATAATAGCAGCACTTGCGATATAAACGGCTGGAAATGCCCAACGCTTTTTAAAAAAGCTTTTTACTTTTGACTTTTTTGGAGAAGTACGTTTGTTTTCTTCCTCTCTCATTTTATCATCACCTCAGCAATCATTCTGAACAGATAATGATAAATATATACCTATTAGCAAAAAAATTTTTTTAGACTTATTTTTCGACAAAGTTCTTTATTATATACATGGAAATTTATTTTTTATTTGTAGCGTAGAAAAAAGCAAGTCTCGGGATGGAGACTTGCTTAGTTTGGGTTTGGCTGATATTCTCGTTACTTTGGCTGATTTATTTTTTGTTTGGCTTTTCCTCTTTGCTTTGGCTGATTTATCATTATTTTGGCTAATACCCTCGCTACTTTCGCTGATTTCCTTATTTCTGAGCTGTATATTTCGTCAGCATATCATCTGAGGCAGTGACTTCAACCCCTTTATAATAGTATTTAACGATTTCATCATATGTTTTTCCGTTGGCTGCCATTCCGTTTGCTCCATATTGGCTCATTCCGACACCATGACCATATCCCTTTGTGGCAATATATACGGTCTCTCCTTTTCGTTCCATAGTAAAGTCAGTTGATTTAAGATTTAACTTTTCTCTAATATCTGTTCCTGACATCTCTTTTCCGTTGATTTTGGCACTTGCTATTCTTTTTCCCTTTGTATATTTAATATCTTCTAATACTTCACTACCAGTCCCTAAAGACACTCCTAGCATCTTCTCAAACTCCTTTACAGTCAATGTTACTTCCCCATTAAACTTAGGAGAATTAACATCCCACGGGCTTTCTACGCTTTGTAAATAGGAGATAGAATTTGGCCATATTGCATCTGAGTTTTCCGTGTAGCCATTGCTTGTGGAGAAGAAAGTGGCATCAATCGGATCACCTTTATAGGTTAAAATTTGTCCCTTTGTAGCAGCTACAGCTTCTTCGATTTTTTCCATATTCTTTTTCCAATCATAACCGGCATTTTCCCAAATTTTCTTTAACTCGTCTTGATTGTTGTATACTTGATAATCAATTGTGTCTCCAACAAGGGCACCGTCTGGTAAATCTGATTTTTCTTGATTCATCATTCTTTTTACAATATATGTTCTGGCTGTTAAGGCTTGTGCTTTCAATGCTTCCATTTCAAACTTTGCCGGCATTTCAGAAGCAACAACCCCAACTACATATTCTTCTAAATCTAATTTCTCAACTTCTTGCTTATTCTGCCTGTATACGGCTACTTCTATAGCTGGCTCTTTGGCTTCTGCAGATTCTACATTACTGTTTGGCTCATCCTTTTTTTCCTGAATAGAGGGTAAAACAAGGATTGTGGGAACAAGTAAAGTGATAGCAAACAGAATAACTCCTAGTACGATGAAAGGTTTGATTTTAATCATGAATGAAAAGCCTCCATAAAATAGAAATAAGACCTTCTAACTGTCTCTAAAACATTCTTATGGAGGTGGACAAGCTTTTATTCCTTCTTTTTCTGTTTAAATCGATAGCTTTTCACTAAAAAAATTGTTCTAAATATGTCGGTTTTGCATACTATTTTAGCAATCCTGTTATTTATGCACCTCTTGTTATTTCCCCATTACATAACACCTTTTCCATTAGCCATTTTTAAAGGAAGCTAATACCCATTTCGATTTGTTTTTAAAATATTTTTTACATGCTATGTATAATTTTGCCCACAAAAAAACAAACTTTATTTATCTGAACGTAAACGATAAATAAAGTTTGCCCTTTGTTTTATGCATTTAAATCCGCAACATAGCTTGCAGTTAATGTTAATTCACTTTCTTCCGTAATTCTTTCGATATCAGCACCTAAGGCAGCTAATTTCTGATGGAAATTTACATAGCCACGATCTAAATGCTTAAGCTCTGTAACGCGCGTGATACCATCAGCTACAAGTCCAGATAAAATCAGAGCAGCAGCGGCACGCAAATCTGTAGCAGCTACTTCTGCTCCTTGCAGATTAGTTGGTCCGTTCATTACAACTGAACGACCTTCAATTTTCACATCGCCATTCATGCGTCTGAATTCTTCTACATGCATAAAGCGATTTTCGAAAACTGTTTCCGTAATCATACTTGTTCCTTTTGCACGAAGAAGTAATGCCATCATTTGTGATTGCATATCTGTTGGGAATCCAGGATGAGGCATTGTTTTAATGTCTACAGCTTTTAAATTCTCAGCACTAACAACACGAATACCATCTTCTTCTTCTTTGAAGATAACACCCATCTCTTCCATTTTTGCAATTAAAGAAGATAAATGCTCAGGAACTGCACCCTGTACAAGTACATTTCCGCCAGTGATAGCAGCAGCAATTAAGAATGTACCAGCTTCGATTCTGTCAGGAATAATAGTATGTTCTGTACCATGTAGCACTTCCACACCTTCGATACGAATTGTTCCAGTACCTGCACCTCTTACTTTTGCTCCCATTTTATTTAGGAAGTTTGCTAAATCCACAATTTCTGGTTCTTTTGCTACATTTTCTAAAATTGTTGTACCTTCTGCTAAGGAAGCAGCCATCATAATATTTTCAGTAGCACCTACACTTGGAAAATCAAGATAGATTTTTGCTCCTTGTAAACGGCCTTCTACTGAAGCTTCGATAAATCCATTACCAACCTGAACCTTTGCTCCCATTGCTTCAAAGCCTTTAAGATGCTGATCAATTGGTCTTGAGCCAATTGCACAACCTCCAGGTAATGCTACTCTTGCATGGCCATTTCTAGCTAACAATGATCCCATAACTAAAACAGATGCACGCATTTTTCGTACATATTCAAATGGTGCTTCCACACTTAAGTCCCTTGATGCATCAACGGTTACTTCACCATTTTCAAAATGTACATCTGCATTCAAATATCTTAATACTTCATTAATCGTATATACATCTGAAAGAGTCGGAACTGATTTAATTATACTTTTTCCATCACTTGCTAATAATGTAGCGGCGATCACAGGCAAAACGGCATTTTTTGCGCCTTCCACTTTAACCGTTCCATTTAACCTTTTTCCGCCGCGGACGATGATTTTATCCAAAGTCTATTCCCCTCCGCGTCCAATATCTCTATATTAATATTCAATCGTTATGATGGGTGTGCCAACTACGAACGTAGTTTTTCCTCCCATATCTTGTGTTCTCAATCCTATTTGTACGTTCATTTCCTTTTCGCTATTATCAATTCGTTCTTCAAATAAGGGCGAATAAGCGGAGGTGGATATAAAATCATCCTCTTCCAACGCCTCTACTTCTTTTGCTTGAAATGCATTTAGCAATTGGTTAACTTTATAAGGCAAAGTCCCATTCATCTTATCACTGAATTCGCCTTTAATACAAGAGAAAATTGTCGGTTCCCCACGAAATATGTTAGAAATTTTTTCGTTAATTTCCATATCTAACCTTTTCATTTCTTTATCCTCTAACTTTTTCCCTCTCACCTCATAAATAATATATGATTGAACGGTATTAGTTGTTAAAGAAGTGGTTATAATAATACTTTCTTCCGTTTGGTTACTGGATGGAACGATCATTTTTGCTTGCCAGTTTTGATGTGTTTTCGTTTCTACCCAGTCACCATTTGGGAAAACTTTTTTCAATTTTGACTGATATGCTTTTGCATCTTCTATACTTGTAACATTATCCAGCCTTTCTCTTGCATGCAGAGACCATTCATTTATTGCTACGTTTTCTTGTTTTTGTAAAATTTCATTTATTGTTATTAAATCTGACTTTGTTCTCGCGATAGTGATGTTATTCCCAAATGTTAGGCAAGCCAAACCAATTATAATTATTATAATAATTAATGTTTTATTTATCTTCATTTCAATTCCTCCCCCATACTACCATTGTTTCCAGAGAGAAGAATTGCATACTAGTGATTAATCGTCACTTTTTGACATGAATAAAACATTAACCAAGGAACAAACTATTTAAGCACACAAAATGAATTTTACTGAAAAAACGAAGCAATGAAAACATGTATGAAGACCTATCTTTTCTTATTAATTGTTTCTATTTTTGGTAATTAATTCAATATTAATGGTAATTGTTGTGACCAACTTAAGTAGTCTAGTAAAAAGTTACTGACAATCGAACCCATAATAATGGCTAATAATACATACAATACTCTTGCCTGGAAAACTCGATTTTTACGAAGAAATTTCTCGAAGTTTAGTGACTGTAATGCCCACCACGAAAGAGCTATAAACACGATATGTATTAATATACTTAGTAATGCCTGTTGTCCAAAAGCATCAATCATTTTTTCCTCCAATCTATCCTTTCAGATTCAACTATTATTTGACGTATTTACCTATCAAAAGGTTTCACTTTTGATTCAGGTATTTTTTTGATTTTTTGTCTGTTTAACCACAGCTTGATATTCTCTTTTTCAAAGCACTCCACAGATTAAAAAAAGCCCCCTTAGGGACTTTTTAGTATTTTTTCTCAACAATGGATATACGATTCATTGCACGTTGAAGAGCAAGTTCTGCACGTCTAAAGTCTACATGCTCTGACTTCTGAGCATGTAATCTTTGTTCTGCGCGCTCCTTAGCACGTAAGGCACGATCATAATCAATTTCTTCCGCTAATTCAGCAGATTGAGCAAGTACTGTCACCTGATCCGGGCGAACTTCTAAAATTCCACCATTCACCGCTAGATATTCAGAATCTGAACCTTTTTTCAAATGAACAGCTCCTATTTTCAGTGGAGCAACCATCGGAATATGTCCTGCTAAAATTCCAAGCTCTCCACTTTCTGCTTTTGCGATCACCATATCTACATCTGATTCATGCACCGGGCCATCAGGAGTTACTACATTGACTTTAATCGTCTTCATTACTACCCCTCCTGATTAGTTTATACTTCCACACCCATAGATTTCGCTTTTTCAATTGCTTCTTCGATACGTCCAACTAAGCGGAACGCATCCTCTGGAAGATGATCATATTTTCCATCAAGAATATCTTTAAATCCTTTTACGGTTTCTTTTACAGGTACATAAGAACCTTTCTGACCTGTAAATTGCTCCGCTACATGGAAGTTTTGAGATAAGAAGAATTGGATTCTTCTTGCACGGTGAACGATTAATTTATCTTCGTCACTTAGCTCGTCCATACCTAGGATACTAATGATATCTTGAAGCTCTCTATATCGTTGTAGTGTAGATTGTACACTTCTTGCTACATTATAGTGCTCTTCGCCAACAATTTCAGGAGAAAGGGCACGAGAAGTAGAAGCAAGTGGATCTACTGCTGGGTAAATACCCATCTCTGTTAATTTACGCTCAAGGTTTGTTGTTGCATCCAAGTGAGCAAATGTTGTAGCTGGCGCTGGATCTGTATAGTCATCCGCTGGTACATAGATAGCTTGGATAGATGTTACAGAACCTACATTTGTTGAAGTAATACGTTCTTGTAATCTACCCATTTCTGTTGCTAACGTCGGCTGATAACCAACCGCTGATGGCATACGGCCAAGCAATGCAGAAACCTCAGAACCAGCTTGTGTAAAGCGGAAGATGTTATCAATGAAGAATAGAACGTCTTGTCCTTGTTCATCACGGAAATATTCTGCCATTGTTAATCCTGTTAAGGCAACACGCATACGAGCACCTGGTGGCTCGTTCATTTGTCCGAACACCATTGCTGTTTTCTTAATAACGCCAGAATCTGTCATTTCATGGTAAAGGTCGTTTCCTTCACGTGTCCGTTCTCCAACACCTGCGAATACAGAAATACCACCATGCTCTTGAGCGATGTTATTAATTAATTCCTGAATTAAAACGGTTTTACCTACACCGGCTCCACCAAATAGACCAATTTTACCACCTTTAATATAAGGTGCTAATAAGTCTACTACTTTAATACCTGTTTCTAAAATTTCTACTTGTGTTGATAATTGTTCAAACTTAGGAGCTTCTCTATGAATAGAATCACGTCTAGCACTCGCTGGAATTTCGGAATCTAAATCAATGGTTTCTCCTAAAACATTAAATACACGACCTAACGTAACATCACCAACAGGAACAGAAATAGATTTTCCAGTATCTATAACCTCTGAGCCTCTTGTAACGCCATCAGTAGAAGACATTGCAATAGCTCGAACTGTGTTATCACCTAAATGAAGGGCCACTTCAAGTGTTAATTCTACGTTAGAAGTACTATTTGGACCTGGAACAACTCTTAATGCGTTGTTAATGTCAGGCAGACTTCCTCCATCGAACTTCACGTCAACAACTGGTCCCATAACTTGAAGAATTCGTCCTGTGCTCATTATTTTCCCTCCTAAACTTTCTTAAAAGCAGGTTCTGCTAAACCTTACGTCAAGCAGAACTTATTAATCATCGTTATTCTAACGCTGCAGCTCCACCAACGATTTCTGTAATCTCTTGTGTAATCGCAGCTTGTCTTGCACGGTTGTACTGTAGACTTAATTCACCTATTAATTCTTTCGCATTATCAGTAGAATTCTTCATCGCAGTCATACGTGCAGAATGCTCACTTGCCTTACTATCTAGTAAAGCACCGTATAGAAGACTCTCTGCATACTGCGGTAATAGCACATCAAGAATCTCTTCTGCTGATGGCTCAAATTCATATGATGTCAATGTAGTATTCGTAGCATCCATATCCGTTAAAGGAAGAACCTTCTTCTCTACTACATCCTGTTGAATTGCACTTACATAATGACTGTAATAAACATTGAGCTCATCAAAAGTACCATCATCAAACATGCCTACTGCTTTACTTGTTACATCTTTAATATCTAGGAAATCTGGTAGGTCTGGTATTCCAACTACATCCAAGATGACATTATGTCCTTGTTTTAATAGGAAATCTCTACCGATTCTTCCAATGACAATAATGGCATACTCCTCTTTTGATTGATGTCGCTCATTAATTGTTTGATTCAATTTTCTAAGTACGTTACTGTTGTATGCCCCTGCCAGTCCGCGTTCGGAAGTGATGACAAGATAGCATGTTTTTTTAACAGGACGCGTTTGAAGCATTGGATGGCTAACGCCTGAGCTGCCGAGCGCTACTGAATGTGTCACTTCTTCCATTTTAGACATATACGGAATAAATGCTTTTACATTAATAACTGCTCTATTCATTTTAGCCGAATATACCATTTGCATGGCTTTCGTAATTTGGCTAGTCTTTTTAGTTGATTCAATACGAGCTTTTATATCACGTAAAGATGCCAAAGATTCTCACCACCAATCTTTAAGTTTGCCTTCTTATTCAGAAGCTACAAACGTTTTTTTGAAATCGTTAATTGCTGCTGTCATATCATCATCAGATGGAAGATCTTTTGTTGAAACAATCTGTTCTACCACATTTGTATGATTGTGATCTAGCCAATTTAAGAATTCTTCTTCGAAACGTCTAATATCAGTAACAGGAATATCATCTAAGTGACCACGTGTTAGGGCATATAGAATCGCAACCTGTTTTTCTACTTTTAACGGTTTATTAAGATCTTGCTTCAATACTTCTACTGTGCGAGCACCACGATTTAATTTATCTTGTGTCGCTTTATCTAAATCAGAGCCAAATTGAGCAAATGATTCTAGCTCACGGAATGATGCAAGGTCCAGACGCAATGTTCCTGCAACCTTTTTCATTGCTTTGATTTGTGCAGAACCACCAACACGGGAAACAGATAAACCTGCATTTATCGCTGGGCGTACACCAGAGAAGAATAAATCCGATTGTAAGAAAATTTGTCCATCTGTAATCGAAATTACGTTTGTTGGAATATAAGCAGAAACGTCCCCTGCTTGTGTTTCAATAAATGGAAGAGCCGTAATAGAACCTCCACCTTTTGCGTCGCTTAATTTAGCAGCACGCTCAAGAAGACGAGAATGCAAGTAGAATACATCCCCTGGATATGCTTCACGACCTGGAGGACGACGAAGTAATAGGGACAATTCACGATAAGCGGATGCTTGTTTTGTTAAATCATCATATACGATTAAAACATGCTTACCGTTATACATAAATTCTTCACCCATTGCTACACCAGCATATGGAGCTAAGTATAGTAGTGGTGCTGGTTGAGAAGCAGAAGCTGTGACAACGATTGTGTAATCTAATGCACCATTTTTACGTAGTGTTTCTACCGCGTTACGTACAGTTGATTCCTTTTGTCCAATCGCAACGTAGATACATACCATATCTTGGTCTGCTTGGTTAAGGATGGTATCAATCGCAACAGATGTTTTACCAGTTTGACGGTCACCGATAATTAATTCACGTTGTCCACGACCGATTGGCACTAATGCGTCAATCGCTTTAATACCTGTTTGAAGCGGCTCGCTTACAGATTTACGATCCATAACGCCAGGTGCTAAAAATTCGATTGGACGTGTTTTTGTTGAATTAATTGCTCCTAGTCCATCTACTGGTTGTCCTAAAGGATTAACTACGCGTCCGATTAACGCATCTCCTACTGGAACTTCCATGATTCTTCCTGTACGACGAACTTCATCGCCTTCGCGAATATCTGTGTAAGGACCAAGAATAATGATACCTACATTGCTTTCTTCTAAGTTTTGAGCTAAGCCCATTACTCCATTAGAAAATTCAACAAGCTCCCCAGCCATACAGTTATCCAGGCCATGTACACGAGCGATACCATCACCAATATTAATTACCGTACCAACTTCGCTTACTTGAACTTCTGATTGGTAACTTTCAATTTGCTTTTTTATAAGAGCACTGATTTCTTCCGCTTTGATGCTCATGCGTTTCACCCCTATCTAAAGAATTACTATCCTAATAATTGTCGTTGTAGACGGTTTAGCTTCCCTTGAAGACTACCATCAAATATTTGATTACCTATTCTTACTTTAATTCCACCTAATAGGTTAGAATCAATGATATTTTCAATATTTAGCGATATTTTCCCAACTTTTGCAGCGAAAGTAGCTGAAATAGCTCTTTTCTCATCCATAGTTAACGGTTTGATGGAATATACTTTTGCGTCTGCAACCCCTTTTGCTTCATTTACAAAAGCAATAAATTGATCACAAATACTAGTAATCATCTCTTCCCGATGGCGATCAATCAGTAGCATCAAAAGATTTTGTATATACTCACTTGCTGAAGCAAATGCTACTTTCACCATTTCTTTTTTCTTTTCTAATGAGATATTAGGAGATTGTAGAAATGTATGAATGTCTGGCGAAGAGGTTAAAAGTGATTTCACTATGCGAACTTCTTCATCCAATTGATCTATCTGTCCGTTTTCTTTGGCGATTTGGAAAAGGGCTAAAGCATAACGCTTAGCAACACCTGTATCCATCATCGTTTCTCGCCTACCTCTTGAATGTAATCATGAATTAATTTTTCTTGATCTTGCTCATTTAATTCTTTTTCGATCACTTTAGAAGCGATTAAAACAGAAAGAGAAGTAACCTGATCGCGAATTGTTGCAACAGCTTTTTCTTTTTGTTGCTCAATTTCTACTAAAGCAGCATTTTTTAATCGTTCAGCATCTTTTCTAGCATCGTCAATGATTGTTTCTCTTTGAGCATCTGCTTGTTGTTTAGCTCTATCGATTAATTCTTGTGCGTCAGTACGCGCTTCTTTCAATAACGCTCTTTGTTCTTCTAATAGTTTGGCAGCTTCTAGTCTGCTTTTCTCTGCATTATCTATTTCATTTGCAACAAATTCCTCGCGATCCTTCATTATTTTCATTAAAGGACCCCAAGCAAACTTTTTGATTGCCCACAATAATAATAAGAAAGATCCTAATTGAACAGCTACGTCGCCGCCCGCGAAATTCATTACGGCACCTAATACTAATCCATTTGTGAACACGCTTGATTCACTCCTTTCAGGTAATGTGTTTTATCACATACAGGAAACCTTTATTCGCTTATGGAAAAAAGGTGAATATGCTTATTTATAAAATAATAGGAACAATTTTTAGCTATCAATATACTCAAATTGAGTATTGTATTGTAGGCTGCTTTGTCTTCCCTAATAGTTAGTATTTCTATTGAAATAACAACCATCTTCAAGAAAACAGCCCTTTTTTGTGAATTGTTGGTTTTAAATAAAGGAATGGCGAAGGTTCTTATCGAATGATCTTCGCCATAACTAAGGAATAATTTATTCTAAATCTATTAAAGAACCATAAATGCGATAACAACCGCCATGATAGGAATCGCCTCTACGAACGCAACCCCGATAAACATTGTTGATTGAAGCATACCTCTTGCTTCTGGTTGACGAGCAATCCCTTCTACTGTACGAGAAACGATTAATCCGTTACCTAAACCTGCACCTAGTGCTGCTAAACCAATTGCAATTGCTGCTGCTAATGAACCCATTATTAAAATCCTCCCTAAATTGTAATTATTATAAAGTTTGTCCATTTTCTGAACTGGGTATATATATTAATGGTCCTGACTTACTTTATGAGCCATATAAACCATTGTTAATAAAGTGAAAATAAAAGCTTGGATACTTCCGATAAAAATAGAGAACCCTTGCCATACCATTGTTAATGGGAAGGCAGCTATTGTACCAATAATATTTGTCTTAGCTAAGCTATTCACTAGTAAGTCTAGTAGAACCTCACCCGCAAAAATGTTTCCGTATAAACGAAGACCAAGTGTGAGTGTATTAGAGAATTCTTCGACAATTTTTAATGGTAGTAAAAATCCTACTGGCTGTACATACTCCCTAAAGTATCCTTTTGTACCACGCATTTTGACACCGTAGTAATGAGTTAAACCCACTACCATAATTGCCAACGTTAAGGTTATACCAGGATCGGCAGTTGGGGATTTCCACCAAAGCGTATGATCCACTGTAATAGCGAAAGGCAGTCCTAACATGTTGGAAATAAAGATGTACATAAGAAGGGTGATCCCTAATACGTGAAATCTTCCACCATCTTTCCAATCCATGTTATTCTTAATAATATTTCGGACAAAGTCCATTATCCACTCCATCAAATTTTGTCTGCCAGTTGGCTTCATTTGAAGATTTCGAGTAAGGAAAAATGCGATTAAAAACACAATTAAACTTGATACAACAATCATTAAAACATTGGAATAGTTAAAATATAACCCAAAGTGTTCATGAATCGGTGCTTCATGATGCAATATTACTCACCTCTTTTCTCACCATTCTTATGTAAAATAAAATAACGCACTAAATAATCTGCCATAATGACAATATAAGCTGTCATCAATCCAATTACAACACTTATTAAGTGAACTTTTTGTGGATATTCTACGGCAATTAAGCAAACAATTACTGCTGTCGCCATTCGAGAAAGAGTTCCTAAACCATAAACCTTCCCTTCATCTTCAATGGCTTTATCAAATACCTTTGCTCTTCTAACCAATAAGGTGAGATTGAATACACTGGCACTCGTTCCGACGAAGAGACCAAGAAAAACAGATTGATAGGGGGTAAGCGCCCAAGCAAATGCACAAAATGATAAAAAGAAATAAAGATATTTTTTAACCCTTATGTATATCTCAAATAATTGTTCCAAATCTCTATCCTCCTTTATTTTCAGGGCATCACTCTAAACCCGCGAAAAATAAAGCGAAGCAGAGAAAAAGCACATTCCTTTTGTATCATTTTACGGGTGTCAATCCAGATAATTTATCTTCAATTTCCAAAGACAAACTAGTAAAATTCACTTTTGCCCGTTAACTCTATTAACACTATCTCTGTGTTAAAATCTTGATACTCCGCGGGTGAAAACCTATTCATACCCCTTGTAAGCATACAATAGGGTATTGTCAATGTCAATGCATTTAAATACAAAAAAAAAATTCATTGCTCACCTTTTAACAATCTCTAACTTATAGCTTATTTTATTTTCAACATTTTTTCAAGCATGTCCTCTTTTCCGGCTTTTTTCGCAAAAACTTTGATTCGATAGTTTCCTGTTTCGTCCAAATCTCCAACACTAAATACCCCTTTTAACCGTCCTCTTTTCACTTCTTTTTTCCAATCTAAAAACTGAATAAATTGTAATGTATCTTCCCGAAAAAGAGCTATTCCAAATTCTTCAGCGCCTGTCGGTAAATACGTCTCATATTCATAACTATTTTCTCCAGTCTTTTTAAGGAGATCAAATCCCATAATTCTAGGATAGTCGGGTTCCTCTAGTACATATAAATAAGGAAGTTTTATTAATTGCTCACCGGCCCTTACCTTAATTATACCATCTTGAAGTTTTTCATTAAAAAGATTACTGTCAATATTCATTATAATTGGGACATTTTTCTTCTGACCCGGTTTTAGTGTAAATGAAAGAGGCAATCGCCAGCTAATCCCCCTTTTTCCTTTTGGAAAATCAAAGGATATTTTCTCCATATTATCACCGACATTTTTAACCGTAATGTACGCCTTATATTGGTTTTGTTCTTTCACCAATTTGTATTTACCAAAACGAATACTTCCAGGCGTAATTAGAACATTAGCTTTTATCGCTTTATCAACTTGAATTCGACCTGCCCCTTGTTCATATACTTTATATGTCACATTTTGTCTATTTTTGACCGGCTTTGCTGTATTCATTAAAGATGCTTTCACTTCTTCTGGACCCCAGTCTGGATGTGCCTCTAATAACAATGCACAAGCTCCCGCAACAAAGGGCGCTGCCATACTTGTCCCTTGTAATGACATATAACCATTAGGGACTGTGCTATTTATCACTACTCCTGGCGCAAGCACATCTGGTTTAATTTCCCAAGTTCTTGTAACAGGGCCTCTAGAGCTAAAATCTGCCAATATATCTTTTTCCCATTTTTTTACTATTGTTAAATATGTTTCTTTTTTACGAATAGACTCCTTTATAAATTCTCCCTCTGCCTTCGTAATTCCTGCCACTGGTATAGCTACTTCTTTTTCTAGCATCCCTTGAAAAGGTCCTTCTATGTTGTTGTATATAAGTACACCAATCGCTCCCATTTCATATGCGTTTTGCACTTTTTCTGTAAAGGTTAGTTCGCCTCTTTCCATTAATACAAGTTTTCCTTTTACATCGGTTAATTGATTTTTCTTCCCTATTCCACCACTTACTAAGTGAACAGAGCCTGTATCTGCCCATTTTTCACTATTTTCCATATTGGTTAAAGGGATTTTATGATCATTTATAAGGATAAAAGGTGTATATATATTAGGAGTGGAGGCTCCAACTGAAATAGCTTTAGAGGCTGTACCTGGAGAACCAACCGTCCATTCTGCTGGACCTGCATTCCCAGCAGCCGCAACGGCAATAATCCCCTTCTTCACTACCTCATTTAAGGCAAGACTAATCGGCAAATCTGGACCATTTACATCACTGCCTAATGAGAGGTTAATAATATCTACTTTATCTCTTACAGCTCTATCAATCGCAGCCAATATTTGCTCTGTTGTTCCAGAGCCCCCCGGACCTAGTGCTCTATAGGCATAAATAGTCGCATTAGGAGCTACACCTTTCATCTTTCCATCTGCTGCAATAATCCCAGCGACATGTGTACCATGAAAAGTATCTCTCCTGCCTAATCCCTTTGTTTCCATCGGATCCTGGTCCTTATCTACAAAATCATAGCCTTCCTTATAGTTCTTCTGTAAATCGGAATGCTGATAGTCTATTCCTGTATCTATGACACCTACCTTTATTCCTTTGCCACTTAGATGCTCTAATGATTTTCCTAAGGAATTTCTTATTTCATCTGCTCCTATAATTTCAACAGGGTCATCTGCTTCTGCCATATATGTTTGAACCTTTGATACCTGATTTACGCTTTCGCTTTGTTTTAACTTTTCCAGTTCCCGTAGTGGGCCTTCTACCGAAAAACCATGGAATACTTCTGTAAATATAAATTTTCTTTCTAAATGAGGGTATTCCTTAAGGAGCTCATCTATTTCTTGTTCGGTATAATTAGTCTTCGTATGCACAATGGCAATTTGTAATTCGTTTGGATTTTGCGAGGGTAAGTCTGGAGTTTTTAAGGATGCAGCTAATGTTGTATAGGATATGAATAGTGGGAAAATGAGGAGTATTCCAAGTGTTCTTTTTATCATGCCAATCACCCCTTGCAAATCATTATGCTTTTTATTCTGACCGCAAGTTGTTATTTTATGTATTCAATGAAATCAGGTGTGACTTTTCTCACACAGACAAATGCCAATACTAATAATTTCTTTCAAGATGAATATAAATTAAAAAAGGAAATACTGCTTTTTTATAAAGTTTGATGGAAAAGTTCTGTATGGAAATGGGGTTTGTCCATCTATCAGCCATTATCGTAGCAATTTTTCAAGTATTACTTTCAGTTAGTTATCCATTAGGAGAGTATGTGATGGGTGGTTCTCATAAGGTTCTACCAAAAAAATTGCGGATTTTGAGTATATTAAATGCTATCATTCTCTTTTTTATTAGTTTGATTTTTCTAACACATACAAATGTGTTAACCACCTTTCATTTTTTACCAACAAACATATTAGTCTGTGTTATTACCTTATACCTTGGTTTAAATACAGTAATTAATCTACTGTCTCAAAGTAAGAAAGAAAGGTTTATCATGACGCCATTATCATTCATTGCTTTTCTCTTATGTTTATTTGTCTTTTTATCTACTTTAAAACCTTGAAGCCCACTAAGAAGCTTGCAAGTCTTTTCCCTTATTTATCGAGTGTTCGAGAGGACCCGAACTTATCGGTTGGGGTATAAGGCAAAGCATCTAAGTTGAAAAATAGACGGAAGAATTTCGCTTATTTAGTAATTATTATTAAAAAAGGCTTAAATAGACGGAAAGATTCCGCCTATTGACTCGAATAATGCGAAAAAGGGAGATTTTGCTTTGCCTAATCGGAAAAACTCCCCTTATTTACGCCGAAACAAGCACTATCATGCATTTATCCGAAAAATTCCGCTTATTTTCCTTTTGCCGGTTACTCGATTCAGGACAAAACATCTTAGTAAAAAGGGAGTGAGTCCAAAAGATTCTCATTTAATGCATTACGGTGAACCATACCAAAAGTAAGTGGTGAGGCTTTATATAAGGATTTTATATTCCAAATAAAGAAACTCGCCAATTCCAATGGCGAGTTTCCCATTTTATATACCAATAACGATGCCAAAGCTACTATCAAATCGCTACACATTTTAAGAAAAGCACCTCAAAACGGAATCCTTTGCTATTTTAGCCCGAGCATTTTTTGGCACGATTATTTTGTCCCAAATAATCTGTCACCAGCGTCTCCAAGACCTGGAACAATATAACCTTTTTCATTTAACTTCTCATCAAGTGCAGCAATGTAGATATCCACATCTGGATGAGCTTCTTTTAATGCTTCCACACCTTCAGGAGCAGCAATTAAGCACATAAATTTAATGTTTTTTCCGCCTCTGTTTTTTAAAGAGTGAATTGCTTCAATGGCAGAACCACCTGTCGCAAGCATTGGATCCACTACGATAAAGTCTCTTTCTTCTACATCGGAAGGTAACTTTACATAGTATTCGACTGGTTTTAATGTTTTAGGATCACGGTATAATCCAATATGTCCAACTTTAGCAGCAGGGATTAATTTTAAAACCCCGTCCACCATCCCGATACCAGCACGCAAGATAGGAACAATCCCTAGTTTTTTACCAGAAAGCACTTTAGATTTCATTTTGCTAACTGGTGTTTCGATATCAATTTCCTCTAATGGCATATCACGAGTAATTTCAAAAGCCATTAATGTTGCTACTTCATCTACTAGCTCTCTAAATTCCTTTGTACCTGTTTGGGTTTCTCTAATGTATGTAAGTTTATGCTGAATAAGTGGGTGATCAAATACATATACCTTTGCCACAACATTCACTCCGTTCCTTCATTATTAGTATAAATATCCTCTTTTTTCGACAGGATACTTCGTTAACACACTTCTATTCATTCTACAGAAAAAATTTTGGCGAATCAACTGAAATCCTTTTCTAAATTCAAAAATTTTATGATAGTTTTCCCTAAAATCCAAGAAAAAAACCGAGCTTAAGAAAAGAGGACAATCATTAGGTCGTATTCCCCCTTGATGATTGTCCTCTTCTAATTATAATTGTTTATACAATTCGAATTTGCTAGTTAATGTCGTTACTCTTTGAGCTGCCTCCGCTAACTTCTCACCATTTTCATGGTTTTTAAGTGTAAAACCGATAATAGATGCAATTTCATCCATATCTTCTAAACCAAAGCCACGAGATGTTACAGCTGCTGTTCCAATGCGGATTCCACTTGTTACAAATGGACTTGCAGGGTCGTATGGAATCGTATTTTTATTAACAGTGATCCCCACTTCGTCTAATACTTGCTCCGCCACTTTTCCAGATAATCCTAAAGATTGTAGGTCAACTAATAGTAAATGATTATCCGTTCCATTTGATACTAAGTTTAATCCCTCTTTTTGTAGACCACTTGCTAATCGTTTTGCATTTGCAATAATATTTTCTGCATACTCTTTAAAATCCGCTTGAAGCACTTCTCCAAAAGCAACTGCTTTCGCTGCGATTACATGCATTAATGGACCACCTTGAATTCCAGGAAAGATTGATTTATCGATTTTCTTCGCAAATTCTTCTTTACAAAGGATCATTCCACCACGAGGTCCACGCAATGTTTTATGTGTAGTTGTTGTTACAAAGTCAGCATAAGGAACAGGATTTTGATGTAGCCCTGCTGCGACTAAGCCAGCGATATGAGCCATATCCACCATTAAGTATGCTCCAACTTCATCAGCAATCTCACGGAATTTCGCAAAATCAATTTCACGAGGATATGCACTTGCTCCAGCAACGATTAATTTAGGCTTATGTGCTAATGCTTTTTCTCGAACATCTTCATAATTAATATAATGTGTCTCTTTATCTACTCCATACTCAATAAAATTATATTGAATACCGCTAAAGTTAACAGGGCTTCCATGTGTTAAATGTCCACCATGAGACAAGTTCATTCCCAACACAGTATCACCATGTTCTAAAATAGTAAAATAAACGGCCATATTTGCTTGTGCTCCTGAATGAGGCTGCACGTTCACATGTTCCGCACCGAAGATTTCTTTCGCACGGTCACGAGCAATATCTTCCACAATATCTACATATTCACATCCGCCGTAATAACGTTTGGCAGGATATCCCTCTGCATATTTATTTGTTAATACAGATCCTTGCGCTTCCATTACCGCTTCACTTACAAAGTTTTCTGACGCAATCAATTCAATTTTCGCTCTTTGGCGACCTAATTCTTGCTGTATTGCTTTAAAAACAAGTTCGTCTTGCTCCGCTAAATGCTTCATATGTAAATCCTCCCGACTATTCTCTCTATTCCACCGTAAATCTGCCTCTATTCTATCATGTATATATTTTAAAAAGAAAGAGTTAATTTACGAATTATTACGATAATATTTTTATTTTTGTTCGGTTTTTAGTGTTGTTTTTAAATGAATTATCTTATATTTATTAAAAACAACAGAAAAACATATATTCATCTACTATATTAGTAAAGTGAACCAGTAGAAAAAATAAATTTCTGAGTTACTAGAACTTATTTTATTCGCAAAAAATATTATTTAACAATAACACAGTCATCCGAGACCACTGAAAAACTGATAGCTATTGATGCTTGGTCGTAACCGCCTTTTAAACTTAGATGTGTAAATTATTTTCCGAGGTGACCACATGACTCATTGGGGCGAGCGCCGAGCCGCTTCACAGCTCACGCTCCTGCAGGGTCTCGGACTTTCTCGCTGCTCCCATAGGAGTCAAGCGGACACCTCTCCAAACCAACTTATTATTCGCTTTCAAATAAATAAAACCTCATTTTATTTGGAGAACTAGACTTTTTCAGTGCCCTCCAGTCATCCTCTGGGGGGTGTATAAGGACGACAATTTCGTTGAACTTTTTTAAAGAACTTTCCTTCTCGTTTGGTTTTATTTTATTGATAGAGGGGGATTTCTCGGTTACTTTTCTGACTATTTTTCTTCCTTATTTGTTACAGAGATGCTTTCTCTGTTACCTTCCTAGCTTCTTTTCTTCCTTTTGCGGCTCAGAGACAACTCCTTGTTCCCCTCCCCAGCATTCCTGTCTAAACAGCACAAACAAACCTGCTCAAACATCCTTTTCATCACGGCTTTTAGCAATCTAAAAGCTCTCAGCTGACAACCCATTAATATAAAAAAACCAATAAAATTCCTCCAATCAAACAAGGAATTTTATTGGTTTTTCCACGCTAATTAACAAGAAAGATTTTCTTTCGTTTTCTCATATACCGCTCTCGGACCGCCAATTAATTTCGGCCGTGACTTTGCAAGTGTAACATGTGCATTGCCAAGGTCTTTAAGGGACGTTCGTATTGGCACTGCAACATGCTTTACATGCATGCCAATAAATGTGTCGCCAATATCTATTCCGCCATCAGCCTGAATGAACTCAACTACAACCGGATCCTCCATGTGTCCGAATGCGAAGGTCGCCATTGCTCCACCTGCATGCCGAACTGGCACAACCGATACCTCTGGCAGATTTCTTGAATGCATTACTTTTCTCTCTACTACTAATGCTCGATTTAAATGTTCACAGCATTGAAAAGCAAGGGAGACTCCAGATTGCTGCTGATAATTCTGACATTCTTCGAAAATAAGTGAAGCAACATCCACAGTTCCTGCAGTTCCTATTTTTTGACCGATTACTTCACTTGTACTGCACCCAATCACAAATAAATGATGTTCTCCAAGCTGTGCCTGTTCTTGATATTCTTTTAGAATCGTTTGTAACTGTTCCTTTAGCTTAAGTGTTTCCTCATTCATATAAAACACTCCTTTTCAAGTTACCTACATTTCTTTTTACTATATCCATCATTGCACAAAGATATTTTGAGTACAAGTAATCTATTCTTTAATTTGGAATCGGCAGATTGTTTGCTGCAGCTCTTTTGCATGCTCTTGCAATTCTAATGCTAAGCTATCTACTTTGCGAATAAGTGCTGTTTGACTTTCTGTAATATTCGTTACCTGTTGTGCTCCTGCAGCTGTTTCTTCTGCAATTGCTGCCACTTCTTGCGATTGCTGTGTAGTATCATATATCTGCTCTTTCTGCTGATGAATCAACTCCGTAATATTAGCTGTAGCGTAGACCATATTATTTGTTGTCTCATTCATCTCACTGAAAATGAGGCTTGTCTTCTCTCCATTTTCCGCTTTCTCCTGAGCATCCTCTACTTGCTTTGTAATTTGCTCAACAACATTTTTAACCTCTGCTTGCATATTACTGATAATGTCTGCAATTCCATCTACTGCTTTAGCACTTTCATCAGCAAGTCTTCTTACTTCTTCTGCAACAACACTAAACCCTGCACCATGTTCACCTGCGCGCGCAGCTTCAATAGAAGCATTTAATGCTAATAAATTTGTCTGTGAGGCGATTTCTCCAACAAGCTTCAATACCTCTTCTATTTCCTTGGAATGTATTTCTAAGTTTTGCACTGACTTTAGGGAATTCGTATTCTCCACTGCCAAATCCTTCATTCCTTCCACTAAAGAATGAACGACCTTATTTGTCTGAACTAATTTTTCTGACATTTGTTCTGAAATCGTTTTGGACATATTCGCTTTTTCTTCTACTGTAAGAGCGATATTCATGGATTCTTCAATAGACTCCGCTGAAGCTTGTACACTTTGTGCTGATACTTCAGCACCGCCAGCAATTTCTCCAACCGAACTAGAAATAGCTAGTGTGTGCTCGAGCGCATTTTCAGATTCAGCAGAAATCATTTTTACGGTTTCATTTGTTTTATTAAAGTTATTTTCAATGCTTTGGACCATTTCTCGTAAATTTAAAAGCATATGATTAAAAGCTAAACCTAAAGATTTGATTTCGTCATCTGATTTTGATACTTCAACATCTTGGATAATATCCCCATGAGCTGCTTTTAACGCACCCTGTTCGAGTCTTTTTAAAGGTTTAATAATAAAACCAGCTGCTAAAAAGCCTAAAAAACCAGACCAAAATACCCCTAATAATAAGGTGACAATGTTAAAAAAAGCCGAACTAATAGCTATTTTACTTTCAATCGCCGGATAAATGATATACATACAAAAAGCACTTGTTGAATAGGTAATTATCGCTAAGATTGTAATAAATAATGCCAGCTTTTTTCTTAAACTAAACTTATAATGCACCTTGGTTCCCACTCTTTTTCCCCCTTGTAAATAAAAAGCACCTTACCACTCACTATTTCTTATTTTTTCCATTGTTTTATCAATCAGCTTTTCTAATTCCTGATAGGTTTCTCGATACATGGAAATAGATCCCCCAAATGGATCACTAACATCACCATTTGGATCATCCTCTGCAAATTCTTTTATCGTAAACGTTTTCTCAATAGAGGATGGATATGCAGACGTAAGCATATTTTTATGTCCATTCGTCATGGTAAAAATATATGTCGCCCAATCAATTAACTCTTTTGTTACCACAGCAGAAGAATGACTATGCTGGATTCCCTTTTCAGTCAAAACTTCTTGTGCTTGCAAAGAAGCAGCATTTCCATCTATTGCATAAACACCAGCTGATTTTACTTCCACATCAGAAGAGAATTTATGCCTTAAAATAGCCTCAGCCATCGGACTTCTACACGTGTTACCTGTACAAACAAACAATACACGAATCATCACTTATCCTCCTTTTATATGTCTTTATTATAGACCAATTTACCTAAAATTTCTATTTACTTATAGTGAAACACTGTTCTTTTATCGGAGAAAACTAGTACATTTTTAGCATTTGTCTCTTGTTAATATTTTGAAAGTTAAATGTAGTTTTCAGAAAGTTTGTTTATAACATCAAAAATTATTTAAAAAGCGGCTCCCATCATTTGATGAAAGCCACTTTTCCTATCAAAATACAGCTGTAAAACTAATTAATAGCTTAATTCCAAATACAAGAAGGATTGCCCCTCCAAGCATTTCTCCATAGGAACCTAACCAGCCCTTTACTTTCCTGCCGATTAGTAATCCTAGCCAGGTCAACACCATCGCACTAATTCCAAAGCAAAGCAGCACAACTACTGTTCTTGCCTGGTATATTCCTAGACTTAAACCAACAGAGAAGCTGTCCAAGCTCACACTGACTGCAAACAGAACTAACCCAAAGCCAACCGGTGTAATTCGGCTGGTCTCCACTTCTTTAAATCCAGTCCAGATCATTTGAATTCCTAATAAAACAAGCAAAGCTCCACCTATATATCCGGCTATTTCACTAAAGTTTTCCGAAAGAAGTTTCCCTGTAATCATACCAAGCAGCGGCATAAATACATGAAAGATTCCAATCACTAAGCCGATTTTTGCGATTTGCTTTAATCTTAGTTGAAACATCCCCATTCCGAGCCCAACAGAAAATGCATCCATACCTAAAGCAAATGCCATTAAAATAAGTGTAAATAGTTCTCCCACAATTGCAGACATTTTTTTGGCCCCCTTGGACTTGCTAATTAGAGATTATGCACGTCCAAGTTCATTTAGAAGTGGGATTCTGCAATATTTACAGATGAAAAAATTTTTTCGAAACTTTATTTAATTACTTGATGGGAAGCAGCTTTCATTAGTCTATTCATAATCGCTTGTCCAACACCCTCTGCTGGAAACATCTCCCCAAAAATGATATCTACTTGCTTATGATCAAAGCTCCGCAAACCGTCATAAAGCTCTGTAGCTACGGTGGATAAATCAGCCCGTTTTCCACAAGCATAAATAAAATCAGCTTGATAATACTCTCTATTTTCTGCCGTAGTAAGAACACCTACTTTATGTCCTTTTTGTTTTTCTTCTTCTACTAATAATTGAATTTTCTCCTTTGAACCGTCTACTAAAAACAATGGTGCATTCGGTGCATAATGGGTATATTTCATTCCAGGAGATTTCGGCTTAATTTCCTTATTAGTCAGCGCCTGATCCATTCTTACTTCTCCCACAATATTTTCCAGCTGTTGCTTCGTAATACCACCTGGACGGAGAATAACGACTGTTTCCTCCGTACAATCGACAACCGTTGATTCAACTCCTACTCCCGTTGGACCGCCATCGACTATTCCGGCGATATATGAATCTAAATCCTCTTTTACATGAGATGCTTTTGTCGGACTCGGTTTTCCAGAACGGTTAGCACTAGGAGCAGCAATTGGCAAACCAGATTCTTCAATAATTCGTAAAGCAACAGCGTGATCAGGCATCCGAACCCCTACTGTGGATAAACCAGCAGTGGCAATCTCTGAAAGCATCCCTTGCTTCTTTTCAAAAATAATAGTTAGTGGACCAGGCCAAAAAGCATCCATTAATTTTTCTGCTGTAACTGGCACCTTTTCTACTAATTCATTTAATTGCGCTCGTTTTGCAATATGTATGATAAGCGGATTATCGGACGGTCTTCCTTTAGCAGCAAATATTTTTGTAATAGCTGAATCTTCCTTTGCATTTCCGCCTAATCCATAAACTGTTTCTGTCGGAAACGCAACGACCTCATTTTTTTTCAAAAGATCAGCAGCTTGTTGTATTTGTGAATAACTTTCTTCCTTATCCACATTTTTATCCACCGACCAATAAATTGTCTTCATTTTTATCCACCTTTTTCAATTCTAATATTTCTTCTTCAAAATCGCTTTTAATTCCCCATTTTTCGACAATACCATCATTTGCTGAAAAGGACAAGCATCTCATTAAATGGGGATAAAAATTTGATTTGTCCACAAATTGTGAATAAATAGTATGAAAAAGTGGATAACTTATGCTATTTATCCACAATACTCATAGGAATATACATGAAATGGGACTTATCAACAGTAAAAACGCTTTTTACGCCATTCGACTCTTTCAATATCTGTGGAATATCATCCATGTCTATCCTCTGAAACCCTAATAGCTGGAATAATTGAATAGAATGCTGATTTGTAACACTGCAATAGATAGCATCCATCTCTTTTTCTTTTGCTAATTTTAGAGCTTGCTGAATTAAAAATAAAATATCTTCTACCTCTCCCTTGGAAAGTATCATCGAACGAAGCAAACCTACTTTTTCAAACGGCTCTATCCCGATTGTTCCAATAAGCGCTTGATTCCCTTCTGTTTCCATTAGCAAAAAGTAATCAAGCCATTCTTCTAATCCTTCTACTTTCACTTCTGCTTTATTTAAAAAATCAGCAATTTTTTCTATATCTGTTGTTTCAGCTTTTCTAATAATATGCATTTTACCCGCCACCTCTTCATCTAGTATTTATTCTATTACTATGAAAAGGGTACAAAAAAAATGCTAGATTTTCTTACTTTAAACCAAACTCTTTTATTTTGTTATATAAAGTTCCTCTGGAGATTCCTAACAATGTAGCTGCAGCACTCTTATTTCCATACGTTTTTTTGAGTGCCTCTTCTATGCGCTGTATTTCATCCTCTTCCTTTTTCCCTTTTTCTCCTCGAATTGAAACTTTATACTTTTCTACAATTTCAGCAGGGATATGTTCCAGCATTATTTCGTTTTTGTCTTCACTTACCAATACACTGTGCTCTATTACATTATTTAGTTCTTTTATATTGCCTGGCCAATCATATGCACACAGAATATGCAATGCTTGATCATTTATTTTGACTACTTTTTTATTGTGTTTTTCGCTATACATTTTCATGCAATCGCTAACTAAAACGGGTATATCCTCTTTCCGATTTCGGAGTGGTGGAATTTCAATATGAATAATACTAATTTGATAATAGAGCTTTTCATTAAACAGCCCTTTCCTTACTAACTCCCCTAAAGGCTGGGTAGAAGATAGGATTAATCTTGTTGCCGTTTTTTTCTGCTGTTCTCCTCCAACTCTAGCAAAAGATTGATTTGTCATATAATATAGAAGTTTTTCCTGAACAGGAAGTGGCATTTTATCTACTTCTTCAATAAATAATGTTCCGGATTCTGCCTGCTCCATTTTTCCTTCCATTTCTTCTATATCTCTAGAATCAAAGGTCATTTTCTGATTGCCAAACAGCTCCATTTCGATTATGTCCTTCGGAACTGTTGAACAATTTAAAGATACAAACGGATTACCCCTCTTAGATCCACCATAATGAATAGCTTGTGCTAGCTGTTCCTTACCTGTGCCTGCTTCTCCGTTAATCAGAACTGGTATCTCTGCCGAGGCTACTTTTTGAGCAATTTCAACTGCCCTTTTTACCTCCTTGCTTTCAGATTGAATGGAGGAAAATGGCTCTCCTTTGTGTACATATAAAGATGAATTCGAATCTAACTCCTGATTTAAACGAATGAGCTTGGTTATATCCCGTTCTGTTGAAATACCACCAATTATTTCATTTTCAACAAGAACAGGGGAAGCGTTAATTAATACATGGGTATGTTCATTTGGCCGATGATAAGTTCCTCTAATCGGATTGCCCTCTTTTAGAATCTTATGTAATTGAATGGATTCTGAATCAAAATGCTCTCCAATTTTTTTGCCTATAATTGCTTCTTTTTTTATATGATAGGTATCTTCTGCCGCACTATTCCAGTAGAAGACCGTTCCGTTCCTATCTACAGCTGTAACTGCGTCATTAACCGTTTCTGCCAATGTTTCAAAATAAGTCGTGACATGTCTATTTTCCCTTTGCAATGTCCGAATTCTCGCAGTAGCGGTCACAATCCCTCGATAATTCATTTCCTCCTTAATAATAACGGGTCTTATCCAATCGATCTCTTCTTTATTAATCTCCTCGCATGAAATAACAGCTGATGGCAATATTCCACTTGCCTGCAGCCATGTTTTAATTGTTTGACTTTTACCTCCTGCTGATAAAAGATACTGCTCTTCTTTGCCAATCGTATATAGCTGCTCACTTTCGATAACGGCATAGGAATAATCGAGTAGCACATCTGCTAGTCTGCTGATTTTTTCATTGTCTGAGAGGAAGATAAACGAAGTTTCTATCTCCAGTTGTGAATCGGTAAACATAGCTTAATCCTTTCTTTCCTTATTATTGATAATTTATCATTAAATAATCGTTTTTTCCAATGGCTCTTTTCGTATTCCTAATTAATTTATTTTGCCTTTTGAAAAATCAACCATTATATAGAAAACAGCCTTTCCAATAAGAGGGAAATGTATCAAAAAAAGCTGTCTCCTAAAGGGAGTCGCACGTGAATGATTCATACACAGAAGTTTTTTACTTCTTTCTAGTACTATTCTTGTGATTCTCTTTAAAGGAGACAGCTTGTTAAGCGCTTATTTAATTGTTCTTTATTATTACATTACTTTTCTCGTACTTAATTTTGCTTGAGTGAAGAGTAGAAGATAGTCGAATCCTCCTGCTTTAGAGTCTGTTCCGCTCATATTGAAACCACCGAATGGATGTACCCCTACTAGTGCTCCTGTACATTTTTTATTAATATACAGGTTGCCGCAATGTTGATTTTCTAATGCATATTGGATTCTGTCTTCTTTAGATGAAAAGAAGGAGCCTGTTAATCCATAATCGGTATCATTATATACATCGATACCTGTTTTCCAATCAGGAACTTTGCAAATAGCCAATACCGGTCCAAAAATTTCTTCTTTCATAATACGAGCATCGGCAGGAACGTCAGCGAAAATAGTCGGTTCCATAAAATAGCCATTTCCTTGTGCACGGGATCCGCCTGCTACTAATTTCCCTTCCCCTTTGCCAATTTCGATATAGCTTAATATTTTATTTAATGCTTTCTCATCAATAACTGGTCCTACTGATGCGTTTACCTCTGGAAGACCAATAGTTAAATTCTTTGTACGTGCCACTACCTTTTCCACTACTTGATCGTATACAGAATCAACAATGATAGCTCTAGAGCCTGCTGAACATTTCTGCCCTTGGAAACCGAATGCCGCTGCCACAATTGCTTCTGCTGCTGCGTCAATATCTGCTGTTTCATCAACAACGATGCCGTCTTTTCCACCCATTTCTGCAACAATACGTTTTAACCAAATTTGACCAGGCTGCACAACAGATGCACGTTCATAAATCCGACATCCTACTGCTCGGGAACCAGTGAAGGAAATAAATCGTGTTTTTGGGTGCTCTACTAAATATTCGCCCACTTCCAAGCTATCTCCTGGAAGGTAATTAATGACTCCCGTTGGTAATCCTACCTCTTCCATTAACTCAACAAATTTTGCCGCTATAACAGGCGTATTATCGGAAGGCTTTAAGATAACAGTGTTTCCTGAAACTACACCAGCAACTGTTGTTCCCGCCATAATAGCCAGCGGAAAGTTAAATGGAGAAATGACAATGCCAACACCAAGCGGAATATACGTAATTTTATTATCCACTTCCCCAGCTGTTGCGTATAGTGGCTGATTTTTCGATGTTTCACTTAGCCGAATCATTTCTCTTGCATAGAACTCAAGGAAGTCAATTGCTTCTGCTGTATCTGCATCTGCTTCTGCCCAATTCTTCCCTGACTCTAAGATTAAGTAAGCGGAAAATTCATGCTTTCTTTCTCTCATTAATTTCGCCGCTTTAAACAAATACTCAGCACGCTCTGACGCTTTTACTTTCTTCCATGTCTCAAATGTATGTAATGCCTCTCGCATTGCTTTTTCTGCATATTCTTTATTCCCTTTGCTAACTTCTCCAATTACTTCATCGACATTTGCTGGATTAATCGAGACTGTTTTTTCTTCTGTCCTAATTTTATCTTTCCCGATTACAAGTGGATATGTTTTTCCTAATTCTCCTTTTACTTTTTGAATTGCCGCTTCTAGTGCATGTTGGTTTTCAATCTTTGTAAAATCAGTAAATGGCTCATTTTTATAGGCTGGGATACTCGTAATGTTTGTCATGTTCATTTCTCCTTTTCGTTTATTGAGTTGATCTTCTTCCTTCATTCTCTCTATCTGTTAACATTTAAAAATAAAAGGGAGCACGCTTTACAGCATTGCTTATTTAAACAAATTTTTAAGAACAAACCATACATTTGCTGGTCTTTCGGCCAATCTTCTCATAAAATAGCCGAACCAATCTTTTCCGTATGGAACATATACTCTTACTTTGTAGCCTTCTTTCACTAGCTTATTTTGCAAATCCTCACATATGCCATACAGCATTTGGAATTCAAACTTGTCTTTATCTATTCTATGCTTATTAGCAAGCTCTTTTGTGAATTGAATAATTTTTTCATCATGGCTGGCAACCGCTGCATAATTTCCATTTAGCATATGCATTTCAATGATTTTTTTATAATTTTCATCTACGTCTTTTTTCTCTGGAAAGGCAACATCTGGCGACTCTTTATAAGCCCCTTTAACAAGGCGTAAATTTGCCTTTAATTCATTTAAATGTTTCATATCTTCTTCCGTACGATACAAATAAGCTTGAATGACTAAACCCACATTTTCAAATTCTCGACGGAGCTCTTCATAAATATCGATTGTTATTTGGCAATGAGCATAGTCTTCCATATCGATACGAACAAAATTTCCGTATTGCTTTGCACGGGAAACAATTTTCCGCATATTGTTCAAACATAGGTCTTTATCAATATCTAATCCTAGTGATGTCATTTTCACCGATAAATGAGATTGGACCCCTGATGCATGAATTTCATCTAACGTTTTTAAAGACATGCTGGTTGATTCATTTGCTTCTTCTTTCGTGTAGACGAATTCTCCCAGATGGTCAAGTGTAACTACTCTGCCGGATTTGTTTAATTCTGCGACCTTCGAAATCGCTTCCACAATAGATTCACCAGAAACGAATCGTCTGGCTCCAAAGCGTAAACCATATTTGCGAGCTAGTTTATTTGCGGATTTATTCTTTGCTAATGACTGAAACATATTTCTCCATGCAAGTTCCATTATCACGCGCCCCTTTTTTTGAACACTTTTGTTTAAAATTTACCCACTGTACATTTGTGTTTAATTTATGCTTTGATTATACAATAGGACTTCCTTTAAAATCTATAATTTTCTGATAAATTTTTATTATTTGATTAAACAAAATACTGGAAGCGTATTACAAAAAACTTATTCCGTCCATTCAAAAAGAGACTATCCTAAAAGTACGCTTCTCAAAAAGAATGCTTTATCTAAAGCCCATTTTTAAGAGAGTACTTCTAAGACAATCTCTTTAACTAATATTATATGTTCGCCGTCTTTTTTCTACCTATAAAGCCCCTTGCTAAAACTCCATATTTTGGGGAACAAAGAAAACTGATCATAAAAATAATTCCTGTAGAAAAGGCCATTGCCCCTGAAATGGAGGTATCTAACCATACCGCAAGATAATAGCCAATAAATGCGGACATAATTCCAAAGCTGCTACTTAATAGAAATAGAATGGATAGTCGATCTGTCCATAAATAAGCGGCAGCCGCAGGAGTAATCAGCATCGCTACTACCATAATTGCCCCAACTGCATCAAAAGCAGCAACCGTTGTTAATGACACTAAAGACATAAATAAATAGTGCATAAAGATAACAGGAATGCCCAAACTTGCTGCAAGTGCTGGGTCAAATGAAGTTATTTTCCATTCCTTATAGAAAGCTATTATAATAACGACAACCACTAATAAAACAATGCTTAGTAATACAACTGCTTCTGGTATCCTTCCAAGGAGCGGAATCTCCATTATCTCCCATGGGATAAACGTAATTTCTCCCATCAAGGTATGCTTCACATCTAAATGAGCATTTCCCACTTTGGTTGCTATTAAAATGACTCCTATCGCAAATAAAGTTGTAAAGACAATGCCAATCGAAGCCTCTTGCTGTACACCTCGTGTATGGAGCCATTGGATAACAATTGCCGTAATCAAGCCCGTAACAACCGCTCCAATCAACATATGGATCCCCGTTAATTCCCTAGTAACTAAATAGGCACATACAATTCCCAAAAGCACGGTATGGCTTATAGCATCTGCCATCATCGCCATCCTTCTTAAAATTAACAAGACACCAATAAGACCACAGCTCAATCCAACTAATGAGGCAGTTAACAATATCCAACCAGTATAGCTCATTATTGTTTTACCTCCTTCGTCATTTCTAATAGTGCCATACGTTTCCTCTGTCTTTTTTGTTGAAAAAATACAACTGCCAAGCCCTTCTTACTTCCTAAAAATAAGGACACAAGAAAAACAGAAGAGGCCGTTACTACAATGAAGGGTCCAGTCGGCCATCCTTTGCCAATTGTACTAAGCAATGTCCCAACCATTCCCGCACTTCCGCCAAACAAAGCGGAAAGAATCACCATCACTTTGAACGATTCCGTCCAATATCTCGCACTCACACTCGGAATTATTAGCAAAGCTGCCATTAATATAACACCAACTGCCTGAATCCCAACAACAATGACTAACACAAGGATCGCCATATATAGTGCATTCATCTTAGTAATCGATATGCCTAAGCCTTTAGCAAAGCTAGGATCAAATAAAAATATTTTCCATTCTTTGAACAAGAGAACTGTTATGAAAAGGACGATTAGAGCTACTATCATCATCGTCCAAACATCTTTGGATACCATGGAGGCCGCTTGCCCAAATATAAAACTATCTAAACCACTTTGATTGCCACCAGGCATCCGATTAGCAAATGTCAAAAGCATAATCCCTAAGCCAAAAAAGACGGATAAAACAATTCCCATTGCCGCGTCTTCCTTGACTCGGCTGGAGTTTCTTATCCACTGGATGAAAAAAGCACTTAATAAAGCAGTAACTGCTGCGCCAATAATCATCACAAAAAGATTTTTTTCTCCGATTATCATAAAGCCAAGTACCACTCCTGGAAGTGCTGCGTGAGAAAGCGCGTCACTCATTAAGCTTTGTCTTTTCCAGTAAGCGAAGCTGCCAATAGCACCAGCTGCCATTCCTAATAAGAATGTACTAAATAAAACCGATTGGGCATTATAAGAGAGAAAACTAAACATTATCGCTTCTCTCCCATCCAATGCAATGTACCTCCATACGCTTTCCTAATGTTTTCTCTTGTAAAAGTTAAATGGGTTGGTCCATGCGCAATTACTGTTTTATTTAGCAGAAGAACATGATCAAAATATTCTTCGACGGTTTGCAGGTCATGATGGACAACCATCACTGTTTTCCCACTCTCCTTTAACATTTTTAAAGTCTCCATGATTGCTTTTTCTGTCGTTGCATCAACACCTGCCAATGGTTCGTCTAAGAAATAAAGATCCGCATCTTGGGCAAGAGCTCTGGCGAGAAATACCCGTTGCTGTTGCCCACCTGATAACTGGCTAATTTGCCGATGTGCAAAACCTTCCATCTTCATTTCTCTTAACGCTGCCAATGCTTTTTGCTTATGCTCTTTCTGCGGCCACTTTAACCAGCCGATTTTTCCGTATTGCCCCATTGTTACGACATCTAAAGCATTTGTCGGAAAATCCCAGTCAACAGATCCCCGCTGAGGAACATAGCCAATTTTCGATTTTGCTGTTTTATACTTTTCGCCAAAAAATGTAACCTTACCAGTAATACTAGGGATGAGATCTAGCAGTACTTTTAGCAACGTAGATTTTCCAGCACCATTCGGACCAACAATACTCGTTAAGGTTCCTTGTTTAATTTGAAAGCTAACATCCGTTAACACTTCATTTTTCCGATAAGCTGCTGATACATTCTCCACAGTAAGAACTGACTTCATCTTACTCCACTCCTCTGCTCAATGCTTCATAGATGGTGGAAACATTATGTTCATACATCCCTATATAAGTTCCTTCTTCCGTATCCGCATCTCCCATCGCATCAGAGAATAATTCTCCACCAAGCTCTATATCGAGTTCCTCTTTTTTGGCTCCTTCAATGACTGCATTGATGGAAGCTGGATTAATGCTGCTTTCGATAAATACAGCAGGAACTTGATTCTCCACTAGTAATTGAATAGTCTCCTCTATATCTGATAATCCAATTTCCGCTTCCGTGCTTAAACCTTGTAATCCAACAACCTCAATATCTAGCATTCTTCCAAAGTAGCCAAATGCATCATGCGCTGTAACTAGTACACGTTTATCTGCTGGCAATGTTTTCAACTGAGCTTTTGCTTCTTCCTTCAATGTATCCAATTTTTCAAAATACGCTTGCTTATTATTTTCAAAATAATCACTATCTTCCGGTAAAGCTTTCTTTAACTCATTGGTTGCTGCATCAAGTGATTCCTTCCATAGATCAATATCAAACCATATATGTGGATCAATTGCACCTTCCTCCTCCTTTAAAAGTTTTTCCTCTGGGTTAACTTCTCCAATAGCAAGAACTGGTCTTGTTTTCCCAATCTCTTCAAAGACCTTTACCATATTCGCTTCTAGATGTAACCCACTATAAAAGATAATATCCGCACCCTCCATTTTCTGGATATCTCCTTGGGTAGCCGTATATAAATGCGGGTCTACACCAGGTCCCATTAGACTATTCACCTCTACTTTATCTCCGCCAATTACCGACATTGGTTCTGCAATTTGTGCAATTGTAGTAACAATCGCAAGCTTACCATCTTCCTTAGACCCGGTTGATTCAGCTGAACAACCCGTTAAAAAAAAGAATGTTATTACTAATCCTGTTAACACAAACTTCCACATTGTTATTCCCCCTTTTCATCATCACAAAAATCATAACCTATAGACAATTTGTTTCCTTAAGGAAACTTTTATGTTTATATACAAAATACTTAACTATCTGAAAAATATCAATGGTTTAAGATGAATTAGGTATATTTACTTAACTTTTTTGTTTGGGCAATATCTTCAACCAACAAAAAAAGATGCTCTCTAACAAGCATCTTCCCAATTCATTGTCTATTATCCAAAAATCTTTTCCCATAATTCTACTAAGAAAAATTTCACTTCTACTTCCTCTTCTTCCTCTTTAACAAATACAGGATCTTCTTTCTCTTCCACTTTCTTTTCTACCTTTGCTGGTTTTTCCTTTTCAGCTTTCTTGTCTTCGACTGTCTCTACTTTGGTATTTTTTTCTTTATCTGCTTTTTCTTCTTCCTCAAATCCATCACTTACTGCTACTCCGTTAGAAAAATCTAGGAAGCATAATGGCGGGAAAAGAACACACCACCAATTAGCACCTTCCCCTTCTCCTAAAGTAATAAGAATTGCATCATATTGACCTGCTGGATATAAGAACTCACCATACAGCTTCGTTGGAAAATCTACTTTATCAAACGTAACATCCACTGCTTGCTTAGCATTTTCTTCCGCTACTACGCTTTCTGCAATCTGCTGAATCTCTGGTAACTTTGCTTTTAATAAGTCTTTAGCAGCTTCCTTGGAAGTCAATTCAGAAACCCAGTTTGTAATTTCTTCATTTACAGCATCTCTTACTTTTCTTTTTAATGCCTGATCTTCTTCTAAATCACTATTTGCTAAGATTCTAAGACGAATCGCATCATTCGGAATGATTACCTCATTATTTGCTGCTACTTCAGTTTTTGGAATATATAAACTCATAATAGTTGTTAGAATAAGTACAAATAAATAAATAGTTGCCATCGGTTTGTTTTTCATCTTTAGCACCGCCCCTTCACTAACACAGTGTGGACAGATTAATAGAATCTTAAACTAGTAAAATTAATTTTTTCTGCATTGGGGGATACTCTATTTAGATACGTTGGATTTTAGTTGTGAGGTTGGCGTGTTTACTTGCAGGTTTGGCTTGTTTTCTTGCGACTTTCCCACTTTTACTTGCGAGTCCGGCTACTTTTCTTGCGCTTCCATACCATACTTGCAGGTTCGACAACTTTTCTTGCGACTTTCCCACTTTTACTTGCGAGTTCGGCTACTTTTCTTGCGACTTTCCCACTTTTACTTGCTAGTCCGGCAACTTTTCTTGCGACTTTCCCACTTTTACTTGCGAGTCCAGCAACTTCACTTACAACTCCTACACTCCCACCAACTAAAATAAGACACATCCCACACCTTAACATGTGTATGGAATATGTCTTTCTAAAAGTCAACCAAAAAGCAGAATGAAACAAAATCAAAATCCTACTTCTGCAAATACCATTCGATCTTTGCCATTAATATCAAATTGCACTTCTACTTTTGCTTGGGGAAATGCTGCTTGCAAGAGCTGCGCTACTGATTTGCTTTGTCCTGCACCTACTTCAAATCCAATAATAGCTTTATCCTTTAGAACATTAGGTAATTCTTCACAGAGTCTTTTATACAAAACAAGACCATCTTCTCCAGCAAATAGTGCTCTATGTGGCTCATGCTCGGTAACAACATCAGACATTGTCACGATGTCTCCTTTTGGAATGTATGGAGGATTGGAGAGGACAACATCAACCATTTGCCCCTTTGCAATAAATGGCTGCAAAAGATCTCCCTGTATGAATTCAATAGAATCCGCGCCTAAATTCTCAGCGTTTTGCTTTGCTACAGCTAACGAAACTTCATATAGATCTGTAGCTATTACCTGCAACGAAGGATTTTCAAGCTTCATTGTTACTGCAATCGCACCGCTTCCTGTTCCGACATCCACTAGTTTTAAGGCTGCTTTTTTCCCGAACAGCCTGTCTATCCGTGCAAGCGCAGATTGAACAAGCTCCTCAGTTTCTGGACGAGGAATAAGTACTTCTTTATTTACAGTAAAGGCTCGTCCATAAAATTCTTCCTGTCCAATAATATATTGAACTGGCAGTCCTTGGGCATGTAAATAAATCAGCTTTTTAAAGCTTTCCAGTTGTTCTTCTTCCATCTCTTCACGAAATTTAACGAGCATTTCTGATCTACTTACTTGCAATGAATGCCTAAGTAAGATTTCCGCTGCGTATTCTTCCCTGTCATGCTCCTTTAAATAAGAAGAAGCCCATTTTAGGGCTTCGAATACTTTACACATCGGAAGCACTTTCCAAACGACTAGATTGTTCTTCAAAAATAAGCGCATCAATAATATCGTCCATTTTTCCTTGAAGAATTTGATCTAGCTTTTGAATAGTCAATCCAATACGGTGGTCTGTTACACGATTTTGCGGGAAGTTATACGTCCGAATTCGCTCTGAACGATCCCCCGTTCCCACCGCTGATTTACGTTGTTGATCATATTCCGCTTGTGCTTCTTGCTGGAATTTATCATAAACACGTGCTCGTAATACTTTCATTGCTTTTTCTTTATTTTTAATCTGTGATTTTTCATCCTGACAGGAAACAACAGTGCCTGTTGGAAGATGGGTTAAACGGACTGCAGACATCGTTGTATTAACACTTTGTCCTCCAGGTCCACTAGATGCAAATGTGTCAACCCGAATATCTTTTTCATGTATTTCAATTTCTACTTCTTCTGCTTCAGGCAAGCACGCTACTGTAGCAGTAGATGTATGAATACGACCGCCAGATTCTGTTTCTGGGACACGCTGTACACGGTGGGCACCATTTTCAAATTTCAATTTGCTGTATGCCCCTTTTCCGTTAATCATAAAGATGATTTCTTTGTAGCCACCAACACCTGTTGAGCTTGCATCAATGACTTCCATTTTCCACCCTTGCGCCTCAGCAAAACGGCTATACATCCGGAAAAGATCCCCTGCAAATAAAGCAGCCTCATCTCCGCCAGCTGCTCCCCTTACTTCCATGATAACGTTTTTATCATCATTCGGATCTTTAGGGATCAACAAAATTTTTAAACGCGCTTCTAATTCTTCGATACGCGCAGCCGTTTCATCTAGCTCTTCCTTCACCATTTCGCGCATTTCTGGATCTAGCTTTTCTTCCAGCATCGTTTTAGCTTCCGTATGCTGTTCTTTTACTTCTTTATATTCACGATAAACTTCTACTGTTTCTTGAATATCCGATTGCTCTTTCGAATAGTCACGCAGTTTTTTTGTATCATTCACAATTTCAGGATCACTTAATAATTCATTAAGCTTTTCATAACGATCCTCTACAGCTTGAAGACGATCAAACACACTATTCACCTCGTTTTTATCCATAACGTATTCATTATATTATAGGCTATTTTCGCCGTCAAAACCAATTTCTTATGAAAAATGGCATTTATGGCTTATTTTCACTCCTCATAAAGCCCATTGCTTTCACAGCCCCTCTTCCTTCACACAGGAGTCGAGTGTCTCCTGTTTCAGAAGAACATAACCTCTTCTAACAATAAGACCTATGAATTTTCAAGAAAAAATAAACGCTCCCTTTTGCTCAATAACCACAAGAATTTTTACAGAGTCAATTTTCCATTTATCTATTATAATAGAGTTAACACTAAAAAGAGAGGATACAACAGAATGTCCCTTACCAATCAATCCGTTTATGAATATGTGATGGAGCAAGCTCCATCCATCACAAAGACTTGGTTTTCCATTAAAGACGGGGAAGCAGGATCTATTTATTCAAAGAATACTTCCTCATCTGTTGCAGAGCTATTAACCAAACAGCATACGTATACAATCCAAACTGTTATGAGCGCTTTTCTAGAAGATGAGAGCATTTTTGCTGAAAATCTAGAGCTTTGGGCAAATAAGGTAGCTAAAAGTAGAGTAGAACTAGGCACACCAGTTCACGAAGTTTTGCAGGCATTAAGTATCACTAGACAAGTTATATGGGACTCTATTGAACAGTTTATCCTTGAACAAAAAAATATACCAACTGAATTAATATTACAATGGAGTTCAAAATTTCACTTTACTTTTGATCGACTAACGAATCAATTCACAACCATGTATCACGCTTTCACAAAGCAAAAGCTTCATTCTCAACAGGAATTAATCCAACAATTAAGCGTCCCTGTTATTCCGATTACAGAATCAATTGGGGTCCTCCCATTAGTCGGAGACATCGATAGCTTACGAGCAAAATTTATTCTTGAAGTTGTTCCTGTTAAATGCAAAGAGGAAGGGATTAATCATCTGTTCATTGATTTATCTGGTATTTCTTCTATCGATACAAAGGTGGTGCATGAACTAATGAAACTAACTAAAATCCTTTCCTTCATTGGCATTGAAGCAACCATTTCTGGACTTAGTCCTGACACGGCCCAGCAGATTACTACGCTAGGAATTAGTTTAGGAAATGTCCCTACCTATAGTACACTGAAACAAGCGTTATCTTTTGAACAGACGCCCGTTCAAAAGGCTTTGAATGTAAAAGTAATATCGGTAGATTAACATTATTCTGTCATCCATATCGATCTACATAATAACAAATTCGTTAAAAAAACTCCGATAATTTCTACTTATTCACTCAATAGGAACTAGAGAAATAAGAGACTATCGGAGTTTTTATTACAATTATTTATCTATTAAACTAGTAAAATGGTTAAGCGAATTAATTCAGTAATTTTTCCCCTACAACAAACTCATCACGTATCTCGCCAACAATTTCTTCTAATATATCCTCCATTGTGACAAGACCAACAATTACCCCTCGTTCATTCTTTACTAATCCCATATGCACTCTTTCCTGCTGCATTTTAAGAAGAGCTGTTTTAATAGGTGCGCTTTGTAGAAAAATAGGCATCTCATGAATAAACTCTTCCATTTTTGTTTCTCTTCCTGCTACAACATTTGTTAGCATCTCTTTCGTATTTACATAGCCTACTAGCTTTGTTTGATCTTTGGTAACAGGATATCGCGTATATTCATGTTTATCCAACAGTGTCAAAACCTCTTCAAAAGACATTTCTAATTCCACATTCACAATCTGTTCTCGCGGAATCATAATTTCTTTCAAAATTCGATTATCGAAAGCAAAAATATTCTTTAAATACGCTAATTCAGTCTGGTTGATTTCGCCACTTTCATAGCTTTGATTCACTATAAGCTTTAATTCCTCTTCCGAGTGAGCTGTTTCATGCCCAATTGGTTTTATGCCAAACCATCCAAGGATTGCTTGTGATGAGCCATTTAATGCATGGATAATAGGCTTCGTAATTCTTCCAAACCAATATAATCCAGGAGCTAGCATTAAAGTCATTTTTTCAGCATATTGGATTGCTAGTGTCTTTGGAGCAAGTTCTCCAATTACTACATGCAAAAAGGAAACTACTGATAAAGCTATCGCATAAGAAAGAACGGTTGATAAAGCACCTGGTACATCAAACCTTTCAAACAAAGGATGGAGCATCTTTTCCACAGTCGGTTCTCCTAACGCTCCTAAAACCAATGCAGTAATGGTTATTCCCAGCTGACAGGCAGATAAATAATAATCCAACTCGTTGGCAACTTTCTTTGCTACTACCGCCTTTTTATTGCCTTCTGCAATTAACTGATCCAGTCTTGACATCCTTACTTTTAATATCGCAAATTCAGCACCTACAAAAAATGCTGTCAATAAAATAAATACTGCTACTAAAAACAAATTTAATAGAATAATACTGTCCAATTATTTCCCTCTAGCCTTGAGGGATTCACCTCCATGATTATAGATAAAGCATTTTTTCATCCTAGCTAGTTGTTCACAACGTTTTGAGTAAGACACACTTCTTTAATTTGGTAGTTATCCATGTCTGTTACCATCCATAAGCGGTCTCCTTGCTCTACTTGATCTCCAATCTTAGCAGTATCCAATAGCTTATATTGAATCCAGCCTGCTATTGTATCAAGCTCTTCGCTTTCCTCAAAAGGCATCCCAAAACGTTCTTCCAGTTCATCTAGCAATACACGGCCGTTAATAAAATACTTATTTCCCGACTCCCGGATATCCGCTACTTCATCTGCATCAAACTCATCACGGATTTCACCAACTAGTTCTTCTAAAATATCCTCCATCGCCAGAATACCAGACGTACCACCATATTCATCGATAACTAACAGCATATGCACTCTTTCTTGCTGCATTTTCAGAAGGGCATCCTGCAAGCTTGTTACTTCCAATACAACCGGAAGATCACGAACAAATTCTGTTAATTCTCGATTTCTTCCCCAAGCCATCTGTGTCAGCATTTTCTTTACATTAACAACACCTAGGATGTGATCCTTATCCCCATCTTCTGTTACTGGATAACGAGTATAATTGTGCTCATCCAAGATTTTCACTATATCGTCATATGACATATCTTTATTTAGCGTAACAAATTCTGTTCTTGGAACCATAATATCCTTTGCTACCCTTTCATCGAAGGAGAAGACATTTTCCATATAGGCAAGCTCTGTCTGGTCAATTTCTCCACCTTGATAGCTTTGTGCCATTACTATTTTTAATTCTTCTTCCGAATAAGCCTGTTCATGCTTAACAGATTTTACCCCCATTAAACGAAGCACTACTTGTGCAGATCCATTTAATGCCCATATAAATGGTTTCATCACTATTCCAAACCAATATAATGGCGGTGCTAACATTAAGGTTAGTTTCTCAGAAAATTGAATGGCAAGTGTTTTTGGAGCCATTTCTCCAACTACAACATGCAGAAACGTAACCAATGCAAAAGCAATAGCATACGAGGCAACAGATGCGACAGATGGTGAAGCATTCATTAAATTAAATACTGGATATAATAGTTGCTCAATTGCTGGTTTCCCTAAGGCACCAAGGCCCAGTGCTGTGACAGTAATACCTAGTTGACACGCCGATAGATAGTAGTCTAAATCACCCGCTACCTTCTTCGCGACAATTGCCTTTTTGTTTCCTTCTGCAATTAGCTGTTCTATTCGTGACATCCGAATTTTAACTACAGCAAATTCAGAACCAACAAAGAAAGCTGTCAGTACTAATAATAGTACCAGTAAAAATAAATTTGTTATCGTTATTATGTCCAATTATTTCCCTCTTTTGAGGGATTCACCTCCAGGAATAGTTACATTAAAGACAGTAATTTCATTACGTCTAATAATTTTTTTTCAAGTGTATGATACACTTTCTTTTTCTCTTCCTGCGGCGCATCTTTCAATCTTTCTTCCAATGATGCCAGCTTTTTATGCAAACATGCAATTTCATTCTGTACGTCATTCATAATTGGCTCTATTTCATCCTCTTCTCTTGATTGAATAACTTTACGAATTTCATCAATGGACATCCGTTGTTTTTTCAAAAGTTTGATTCGTTCCAATGTATGAAGAACATCTTCCGAATAAAGGCGATAATTGGAATCAGATCGCGTTACAGGAAGCAATTTGTTACTTGTATAATAATCAATCGTTCTTGTTGACAACCCGCTTAATTTCGCCACTTGGCCAATTCGCAATAACGCCTTCCCAATGAAAAAACCCCCTTTTAGTTTATAAGATATTTTTATCATAGCATAGAAAGGAAAATCCGTACAGTACAACGTTATAGTTTTAGGTTTTAGTTTTTCATACTAACTTGGACAGGATTATGGTGCTGGTATGGGGGCCTGTCACCTTTTCCATTTTCCCCCTGCAAAACTCCCTCCCTTGTCACATAAAAAAGCTCCTGCTAAGAGGGATAAAACCGTTCCTAACAAGAGCTCTTTTCTTATAAAGCTGTTGATGTATTATCTTTATTTGCTTTCTCTGTACTTCTAGGCACTTCATGATGATGGCGGCATCGAGGTTCATAAGACTCAGATGCTCCTACTAAAATGACCGGATCTTCGTAGCAAGCCGGTGAACCATTAATCAATCTTTGTGTTCTGCTTGCTGGTGATCCGCAGACTGCACAAACAGCTTGAAGCTTTGTCACTAATTCTGCGATTGCCATTAATTCCGGCATTTTTCCGAATGGCTCGCCTCTAAAATCTTGATCCAGACCTGCACAAATGACACGATGGCCACTATTTGCCAAATGCTGAATAACACCAATAATTTCATCATCAAAAAATTGTACTTCATCTATTGCAACTATCTCTATATCGGAAGTCACATATTCAAAAATGTCGGCTGATTTACTAATAGGAATCGCATTAGTCGTTGCTCCATTATGTGATACAACTGATTCATCACTATAGCGATTATCAATACTTGGTTTAAACACGATAAACTTCTGCTTAGCAAATTTCGCCCTTCTTACACGACGGATGAGTTCTTCTGATTTTCCTGAAAACATACTTCCACAAATAACTTCAACCCATCCATGATGTTTCATTACATACATGAAACCGCTCCTTCCTAATATAAACAACTTCTCTCTTTTCTTACTCTATTCTACTTTTTCTATTTCAATCGTCAGGGTGTGAATATATACATCCAACATTCTCTCTTACCTACTTTAACAGCTATTAAGGCTGATTGAAATAATATATTCGACTCAAACTTCATTTTTAACAGCATCTCCAATAGATAACTAATCAATAAATGCATTAAGATACTTAAGAATAAAAGCGATAATAATTACTTTCATTATTAAATATCCTACTATAAGTCAAAATAAAAAACAGGCAAGGAGAAAGTAACTTCTTGCCTGTTCTTGATATTCCATATTACTTAAGGCCGTATTTTTTGTTGAAGCGATCAACACGTCCGCCAGCTTCAGCAAATTTTTGACGTCCAGTATAGAACGGATGGCACTCAGAACAAGTTTCAACTTTGATTTCTTTTTTAACTGAACCAGTTGTGAACTCGTTACCACAAGCACATTTCACCGTAATTTCGTTATAAGTTGGATGAATTCCTGCTTTCATTTCTTTTCATCTCCTTCCGCCCTGCAACTTTCGAAACAGAGTTATAAAACAATGCCAGAAGCACTGTAATTTCAAAAACACATTGAGTATATTATATCAAGGACATTCTTGTTTTGCAACACTATTAACAATGCATTAATTACCAAATATTGAAAACTACTTAAAGCATTTCCTCCACTTGTATCCTTCAGGGCTTACGATCGCTTAGCAGTGCCAGCTTTCATTTGTTCTCCTAGGATGGCAAAGAAGTCTTCATTGCTTTTTGTTTGTCTTAATTTTCTTAGGAACTTTTCAGCAAAGTCTGGTGAATCAGACATTGATTTACGAATAGCCCATAGCTTGTCTAAATGTTCTTTCGGAATCAATAGTTCTTCTTTACGTGTTCCAGAGCGTCTAATATCAATAGCTGGGAATATTCTTCTTTCTGCTAGTGCGCGGTCTAAATGAAGTTCCATATTACCAGTACCTTTAAACTCTTCATAAATAACATCATCCATACGTGAACCAGTATCGACTAACGCTGTTGCCAATATGGTTAAGGAACCTCCTTCTTCTATATTACGAGCTGCACCGAAGAATCGTTTTGGGCGATGGAACGCACCAGGATCGATCCCCCCTGATAATGTTCTTCCACTTGGAGGAATAACCAGGTTATAAGCGCGGGCTAATCTTGTAATACTATCCATCAAAATAATAACATCACGCTTATGCTCCACAAGACGCATCGCTCTTTCTAGAACCAATTCAGCAACTTTAATATGGTTTTCTGGAACCTCATCAAAAGTAGAGCTTACAACATCTCCACTTACTGATCTTTCAATATCGGTAACTTCTTCTGGTCTTTCATCAATTAGTAAGACTATTAATTCTGCTTCCGGATGATTATTCGTAATACTATTTGCTATTTCCTTAATCAACATTGTTTTACCAGCTTTTGGAGGAGCCACAATTAACCCACGTTGTCCAAAACCAACAGGTGCTAATACATCCATAATTCTAGTAGAAACATTTCGCTGTGTTGTTTCTAAATGTATTTGTCGATTTGGGTACAGAGGAGTTAGAGCTGGAAAATGAACTCTTTCTTTCGCTGTCTCCGGATCATCTCCATTTACCGCTTCTACCTGTAGTAAACCGAAATATCTTTCGTTTTCTTTTGGTGGACGAACTTTTCCAGAAACTTTATCCCCATTTCTTAAATCAAATCTTCTAATTTGAGATGCAGATATATAAATATCCTGTGAGCTTGGAGAATAATTAATCGGTCTTAAGAAGCCAAACCCTTCTGACTGAATAATCTCAAGAACACCTTCCATGAAAAAATAGCCCTCTTGCTCTGCTCTTGCTTTCAGGATCGAGAAAATCAGTTCCTTTTTTGTCAACTTGCTATAGTAGGCAACTTTGTATTCTCGAGCTAACTCATACAACTCTTTTAATTTCATATTTTCTAAACTAGATATATTTAATCCCATTTTTACACCACTCTTTTGTATTTTCAGTTATCCCGACCATTTTTTATCGAAATGTGGGAAGGCTAATCTTCTGTTTGAGGCGAACGCTTTTTGTGAAGAGAAATTTTGATGCGAGAAATAATTAATGTGAAGGATGGAAAAGAAGATTCCTACTTCTTCTCCAACTATCGATAAATCGTACACTTCCGTTTTTTTAAGGCTCACTTCATAAGTAGTTTATTAATAAAGAAGAATAAGCCATTGTACGAATAAAAATTTATCTTAAGAGGAGTTTTTATTTTATCCTTCATGTTTCTAATGCTTCTTTCGAGAAATCTATCAAAAGCACTCTCTATTTTACCTCCATCTAGGAAAAATGTGCAACAAGAATTTTTTTACTATCTCCTTGTTTACTCATCAGCGGAAGCAAAATATGGATGAAGACTCTTATGATCCTTCTTTTTTTAGGATCGCTCGAAAAGGAAGGTAGGTGAGGATGCTTAGTGAATATTCTCGTTTTTTGAGAATATCGATTCTTTCGTCAACGCAAATGAAAAGGATGGTCCCGACATCCTTTATTGTGCAAGTATACTTTTTTATAAGTATCGGAATGTATGGATTAATTATACCTATTCCAGGTAAAATTCTCTTCTTGTTCCGCATTATTCTTTGGGCAAAGAGGGGTCTCCTGTTACCTTCCCCGTATGCTTTATGAAAAGGGCTTAGGAGGTTAATTTCTACTTATGACAGGGGGAGCATCATCCCCCACTTTTCTTTTTGCTCAAGAACAGATAATCCTTTTCAAATAAATAATCAACATACATTATCCATTATTTATTTGTTCATATTCTTCTTCAGTCATTTTTTCACGCCATATGGTAGCTCCTAAGCCTGTAAGCTTCTCGACAATATGACTATACCCTCTATCTATATGTTCTAGGCCTGTTATTTCCGTTACTCCATCAGCCATAAGTCCTGCTATCACTAGCGAAGCTCCTGCACGCAAATCGCTTGCTTTTACTTTCGCCCCTTGTAAATGAACAGGTCCATTTATAATCGCAGAACGCCCCTCCACTTTGATCGTGGCATTCATACGACGCAGTTCATCTATATGTTTAAATCTAGCACCATAGATTGTGTCTGTAACCATACTTGTACCAGTTGTTTTTGTTAATAGAGACGTGAATGGCTGCTGAAGATCTGTTGGAAAACCTGGATATACCAGTGTTTTGATGTCTACTGGTTTTAGGGAACGGTTAGAGCTCACAAACACTTGCTCATCACTTGACTCAATCGAAACTCCCATTTCCCTTAACTTTGCGATTAGGGACTCTAAGTGCTGTGGGATTACGTTATCGACAAGGACTCCATCTCCAACTGCAGCACCAATAATAATATACGTACCAGCTTCAATCCGATCAGGGATAATCGTATGACGACAACCATTTAAATGCTCTACCCCTTCAATTCGAATCACATCGGTGCCTGCACCTTTAATTTTTGCTCCCATATTGGTTAAAAGTGTTGCCACATCAATGATTTCCGGCTCTTTCGCTGCGTTTTCAATGATTGTCTTTCCTTTTGCTCTTACTGCTGCAAGCATAATATTGATTGTTGCTCCGACACTTACTACATCTAAATAAATTCTTGCTCCTCTTAACTCATCTGCCCGAAGATAAATGGCACCTTGTTCATTTGTAACCTGTGCCCCAAGTGCTTCAAACCCTTTAATATGCTGGTCTATAGGTCTTGGTCCAAGATGACAACCACCAGGTAATCCAATAACTGCCTTTTTGAATCGTCCTAACATTGCTCCCATCAGATAATAGGAGGCACGCAATTTTTTTACCTTTCCATTCGGCATAGGCATAGAAATCATGGAAGATGGATCTATTGTTATATCAGAGTCTGATATAGATACCGTTCCACCTAGTTCTTCCAAAATTTCTTTTAATATTTGAACATCTGAAATGTCAGGTAATCCTTCAATCGTTACTGGGGATTCAGCTAATATGGTCGCTGGTATAAGTGCAACAGCACTATTTTTCGCACCACTTACCCTTACTGTTCCTTTTAATGGAGATCCACCTGCAATCATAAGTTTTTCCATTTCTAGCTCCCTTCTAAGCCAATGCAAAAGTACAAGTTCTGCTATAAGTTAATCAAGATGAGGCTTGGATGTAGAATCTTGTTTGAATTACTGTTACTTATTATACCAAATATTAAGACTTAATGGAAAAGTATATATGTATGAACTTTTGTTCTTATTTATTGATAAAGTACAAACATTTTTAGTATTACCTATAAAGTACAACTTCAATCAGTTAGAGAGTGTTCAAAAGTAAGTTTTCTCCCTTTCTAATTTTTCAGCATTTATTTTATACTATTTTTCCCAAACCATTTGTAGGAAGCTGTTGTCTGTTCTTTGATTTAACCTTTTGCCTGAATCTAGAAAAAAAAGACATAGAAAAGAGGATATCTTTAAGGCTATTTCCCTTAAAGATATCCTCTTTCTATTCTTATCAATTAAGCTCTATTTGAAGAACCGAATTCTTTGATTTTGCCGATTACTGTTGCTTTAATCGCATCACGAGCTGGTCCTAAATATTTACGTGGATCGTATTCTTCTGGTTTAGCAGCTAATGTTTCGCGAACTGCTTTTGCAGAAGCAATTTGGTTTTCTGTATTAACGTTGATTTTAGCAGTTCCTAAAGAAATTGCTTTTGTGATATCTTTTGTTGGGATACCAGTACCACCGTGTAATACTAATGGTAAACCAGTTAAGTTACCGATTTCTTCCATTTCTTTGAAACCTAAGTTTGGCTCACCTTTGTAAGGACCATGAACAGATCCTAATGCAGGAGCTAATGTATCAATACCAGTACGTTTAACAAGTTCCACACATTCGTTAGCATCAGCATAAATTACGCCTTCAGCTACAACGTCGTCTTCTTGTCCACCAACAGTACCAAGTTCTGCTTCAACAGAAACACCTTTAGCATGTGCATACTCTACTACTTTAGAAGTAATTTCAACGTTTTCATCAAATGAATGGTGAGAAGCGTCGATCATTACAGATGTAAAACCAGCATCAATTGCGTCTTTACATTTTTCAAAGCTTGAACCGTGATCTAAGTGAATAGCAACTGGAACAGTGATGCTATAGTCTTCCATTAAACCTTCAACCATTTTCACAACAGTTTTGAAGCCACCCATATAACGGGCTGCACCTTCAGAAACCCCAAGAATTACTGGAGATTTTTCTTCTTCTGCAGCTTGAAGAATTGCTTGAGTGAACTCAAGGTTATTTAAGTTAAATTGACCAACAGCATAGCCTTCTGCTTTTGCTTTGTTTAACATGTCTTTCATTGAAACTAAAGGCATATTTCTTCCTCCTTATTTAATGATCGTTCTTTGTTACAAGAGAATCTTTATTAAATTTCCCAAAGGAAAGTTGAATATGTATATCATACCTCAAGTAATCAAAAACGAATCATTCCTTTTAAACTCAATTGTAATCATACCAAAATAAAACAAGAAATGCTATCGTTCAAGCTTTTTTTTCTATTTTGTCACAATTTAGTTTATCATTTTACAAATGAAGACGCTTTAAGTATGGACATCGTTGCTTGCTCAAACAATGCAACAGAAGAACCACCAATGTCTTCCATTCTAATTTGGTGGTTTTTTGTCTCTGTATATGGCTGTTTTCCGTAAGTTGCTAGGACCAACAGCCTTTAGAATTTATGTATAGATTTCGAATAATTACTCATTAATATATTTTTTCACAGCATCTCTGAGATCATCAATATCAAACGGTTTAGCAAAATGAGTGAGTGCTCCGAGATCTTTAGCTTCCTGAATCATATCTAATTCTCCATATGCTGTCATGATAATGACGCGAATATCTTGATTCAGCTTTTTCATACGTTTTAATATTTCAATACCATCCATCCCTGGAATTTTCATATCCAGTAGCACCAAGTCTGGAAATTCCCTTGTTACTATTTCTAACGCTTGAATGCCATTTGCAGCTTGAAAAGTTTTATATCCTTCCTTTTGAAAAACTTCATTCAAAAGGATTCTTATACCGAATTGATCATCAACAATCAGTATTTTCCCTTTCATCATTGACCCTTCCCTTCAAAGTTGAGTTTTTTATGTATTCTCTCGTTTTTAATCATAGTTATCTTTCTACTATTTGGTCAACATTTCCTGCTAATTCCCTTAAATTTTACCTTTTCTCCATATTTATTTATAATTAACTACTATAAATGTGAGTTACTGTTAATTTTTATAACAATGGAGGTTTTCCAAGTGCTTAAAATGTTCTCCACACAACTAAGTGGACTTTTTAAAAGATTGCATGAAAAAGAAGAGGAAGCAATTGAAGACAGTTCTAGATTATTAGCACAAGCCATCGTAAGTGATGGAAAAGTTTATTTCTATGCAACAAATGAAATGGCAGGTGTTATGAAAGAAGCTACTAAAGGGCTGGAGCCGATGTCAGGAGCTGAGGAGTGGACAAACTCCTCCCTTGAATCAATTACTTCCAATGATCGTTTCATTCTTTTCTCTCGTACAAATGAGGAGGAAGAGATTAACACTTTTGCCAAGAATTTATATGATTCCCAAATTCCTTTTGTTTCTGTCTGCTCGATTACTAATAGTGAAATCGAATCTGTGATTGACTTTGCAGATGTGGCGATTGATTTAAAAATAACGAAAGGTTTATTACCTGATGAGGAAGGAAATCGATATGGCTATCCTTCCTTAATTGCTGGCCTTTTTGTTTATCATGGCATTAAATTTACAACGGACGAGATTTTAAAGGAATATGATATTAAATAGGAAGAAACATAACATTATATGTTATAACAGCTAACAAAAAGAGGTTATTCCCATTAAAAGGAAGAACCTCTTTTTTTACTGCTTTTAACCAAATCTATCTTTATTATTTCTCCGCTAAGCGAATGGACGCACCAACAAATTCACGGAATAATGGCTGTGGACGAGTTGGTCTTGAAATAAACTCAGGATGGAATTGAGAAGCAACAAACCAAGGATGATCCTTAAGCTCTACTATTTCTACTAGACGACCATCTGGGCTAGTTCCTGAGAAAATAAATCCTGCGTTTTCCATCTCTTGACGATATTGGTTGTTAAACTCATAGCGATGACGATGTCTCTCATAAATTACTTCGTCTTGATACGCTTCATATGCTCTTGTTTCTTCTTTTAATTTACATGGATATAAACCTAAGCGAAGCGTTCCGCCTAAATCCTCTACATCCTTTTGTTCAGGTAAAAGATCGATTACTGGATGGGTTGTCTCTTCGTTAATTTCAGAAGAATGTGCATCATCCCAACCTAAAACATTACGAGCAAATTCAATAGATGCAACCTGCATTCCTAGACATATTCCGAAGAAAGGAACCTTTTGTTCACGTGCATATTGTGTTGCTAAAATCTTTCCTTCAATTCCACGATCTCCGAATCCACCAGGAACAAGAATTCCATCTGCATCTTGTAGCAATTCTTGTACATTTTCTTTTGTTACATGCTCTGCATTAATCCAATCGATATCAATATCAGCATCATATGCATAACCAGCATGCTTCAATGCTTCTACAACAGAAATATAAGCATCTTGTAGCTCTACATATTTACCAACAAGAGCAATTTTTGTTGTTTTAGAAAGATTACGCACCCGATCTACTAATTCAATCCATTCTGTCATATCTGCTTCTTGGCATTTTAGTTTTAGATGCTCGCATACAATTTGGTCAAGATTTTGTTCTTGTAATGCTAAAGGAATCGTATAAAGTGTATCCGCATCACGGCACTCAATAACCGATTTATTGTCGATATCACAGAATAACGCAATTTTGTCCTTCATATCTTCAGAAATAGGTTTTTCTGTTCTTACTACAATTACATTAGGCTGTATACCTAGGCTCCGTAATTCTTTTACACTATGTTGTGTTGGTTTTGTTTTCATTTCTCCTGCTGCTTTAATGTAAGGTACTAATGTACAGTGAATGTACATAACATTATCGCGGCCGATATCACTTTTAATTTGACGAATTGCTTCTAAGAAAGGTAATGATTCAATATCCCCAACCGTTCCACCAATTTCTGTAATAACAACATCTGCATTTGTTTCTCGGCCAGCTCTAAATACACGCTCTTTAATTTCATTTGTGATATGCGGAATTACTTGAACTGTCCCTCCAAGATAATCTCCTCTGCGTTCTTTTCTTAATACAGTAGAATAGATTTTCCCTGTTGTAACATTGTTATATTTTGTTAAATTGATATCAATAAAACGCTCATAATGACCTAAGTCTAAATCGGTTTCCGCACCGTCATCTGTTACGAATACTTCCCCATGTTGATAAGGACTCATTGTACCAGGATCCACATTGATATATGGGTCAAACTTTTGAATGGTTACACTAACACCACGATTTTTCAGCAAGCGTCCAAGAGATGCTGCTGTAATCCCTTTTCCTAGTGAAGATACTACTCCACCTGTCACAAAAATATATTTTGTCATTATATGATCCCCCTTGATTTAAGTTTGCTCCAATTCCTCTTTATTTAAGACGAATTGACTAATTTTTTTAGAGGGGTATGAAACGATTGTTGTTTTTACTTAAGGCCGTTTTCGTAAAGCTTGTTGCTATTACCCGCAGCTAGAATCTACTGGTGTGAGCAGTGAACCTCCAAGGTATCATCTTTCTCACTAATACCACAACAATCTTTTAGAAAACAGCATTACTAAAAAATAAAAAGCGCTCCTCTTACTTTTCCAAGTAAGGGAGCGCTATATTTAGCGAATTTAAGTTCGTTCCTCTTTTTAAGGAGCCCAAAAAAGATTTTACTAGCAAAGACCGTAAAAGTCAAGACTAGGGAGAATTATTTATTTTCATCCTCTTCATCTTCGAATTCGTCGTCCTCTTCTTCATCTTCTTCATCTAAATCATCATAATCTTCTTCGATTTCTTCATCGAAATCTTCATCTTCCGATAAATCATCGTCTAGTAAATCATCGTCTTCTTCATCCAAATCATCGTCATCCTCATCTAGAAGCTCTTCATCATCTAGATCAGCATCGAAGTCATCGAACTCGTCTTCGTCTTCATCTAAGCTATCAAAATCATCGAAGTCTTCCGCTACAGCTTTTTTCGACTTTTTCTTCTTCGGTTTTGTTACTGTTACTACATCTTCCTCTGATTTATCTACAGGATACCATAAACGAAGTCCCCAACGGTTGTCCCCTAATGATAAGAAACGACCATCAATATTAACATCTGTATAAAATTGTGCAATTCTTTCATTAACCTCTTCTTCACTTAACCCTACTAATTTTGCTACTTCATTCATTAGTTCATTAAATGCATAAGGTGTTTTGCCACCATTCATAATTTCATACGCTACATCAATTAGTGCCATTTCTTTAAGTTCTTCTTTTGTGTATTTATCAACACTCATTTTTTCGCACTTCCTTTCTTATCTACTCTTATCCCCTTCCTGAAAGCTTGGACCAATTCAGGTGGAAGTTTCACGTTTCGGGTGTTTATTATTTTTTATACATCTTATTGATCTTTTAAAAATCAATCCATTTAACCTAATTTATTTTAGAAGGTCTGTTAAGAAAAGAAACCTAACTAAAATAGTAAAAATACATATTCTCCATTATAAACAAATTTTAGGTGAATATGCTAGTTCTAGTTAAGGTTTATTTAACTTTTCTTTGAAATAGAAGTTTTTCTTCTCTTTTTCGACTTTATTTTGATCTGATTGCTTTTTCTTCGCTAGTTTAAAAAAGAGGAGGGATAAGAGAAAAAAGCCGATGGAGCCCAATTGAAGCTTATAAAGGAACGAAAACAAAACTGCATATAAAACTATCCCTATTGTAATCAATATTTTCCGCACTGCTAATCCACCCCAACTTAAATAAAGTTTATCCTTCCTTCTAGAATAACGATTATTAGAAGTGCTCTGCAAGTCTCTTATTAATTTATTGGCAATTTTCCAAACAAATAGTTGAGAATTCTTAAAATTCTCCTATTAATACGAAAGGTATGAAAGGAATAGAATATCGGCAATACTATCCTTTTAAGGAGGGAATTATCAATGAAGATATTCTTGGTTATCCTATGCATTATTGCCATACTTATTTTCCTTCTCTATATGGACTATCAGTTAGGAAAGAGAGCACAGCAAAAACGAATAGACCGAAAAAACCATCCTTTTAGATATACTGATTTCCACATATATTCTGACGGGACAGAACTATTCCCAGCCCTGTTTCAAGCAGTCAAAGAGGCAAAAAGCCATGTCCATATTCTTTTCTATACGATTAAAACAGATAGTATTTCCAATGAATTTCTACACCTTTTAAAAACCAAAGCACATGAAGGGGTGGAAGTACGCCTTATTTTAGATTGGTTAGGCAGTATCAATATAAGAAAAAGAATAAGAAGAAAATTAAAGCAAGCTGGTGTTCAATTTGCTTTTTGCCAGCTCCCAACGTTTCCTTTTCTCTTTTATTCCTTACAAGTAAGGAATCACAGAAAAATCGCTATCATTGATGGGAAAATTGGTTTTATGGGTGGTTTTAACATCGGAAAGGATTATATTCATGAGAACTTTAAATTAAGCCCTTGGCGTGACTACCATCTTCAATTAATAGGAGAAGGGGTCGATGACTTACAGCGAGAATTTTTAATAGACTGGTTAAAAGCCTCTAAAATAAACTTACTACAAAACCAAGTGTACTTTCCAGCGCAGACAAAAGGAGAAACAAGACATCAAATTATCCCTACACAAGGAGTTTATTTAGAAGAGCTACTATGCAATTTGATCAAAAACAGCAAAAGAAGTCTTTTAATTGCTACACCTTACTTCATTCCTAGCAAGCGAGTAACAGAAGAATTATTAAGAGCATTACATAGAAATGTGAGTCTCACCATCCTTATTCCAAATAAAGCGGATCATATGCTTGTTAAAGAAGCGGCATTTCCCTACTTACGGAAACTATTAAAGGACGGGGCAAGTGTTTATCAATATATGAATGGCTTTTTTCATGGTAAATTAATAAATACCGATAATGAAATTATGATTGTCGGTTCATCCAATTTCGATCGCCGCAGTATCTTTTTGAATCATGAGCTGAACTGTTGCATATATGATCCTGTTTTTATTGCAAAAATGAATAAAATTACTACGATGGATTTGGAACAAGCAAAGGAGTTATCTCTCGAGGATTTAAAAAGGATACATTTATGGAGTATGGTAAAAGAATGGCTTGCCCGTCTTTTTGCCCCATTTTTATAGGATGAACCTTTCTTTAATCAGTGGGATATGTCTCCCACTGATTATTTTACAAAGGTGTTTATCCACCCATTGTTTCAGGAGGAACTTATCTTTGAAAAAGGACAATAATCCATTCAAACGCACGGTATCCGGCATATATTCCAAAAATACCAACGATACCCGAAAAGGCACCTGGGGCTGGGATTGGCAGTTTCAAAAGACCAAAAATAAACCCAGTTAAAAATCCAGTTATTAAAGCAAATACCACTAATTTCACAAGCATCTTCCCTTCAAAAGTAGATGCTTTTATTATTCGAAAAGTTAGTTCGAAATATCCGATGATTCCTTAATCAGCTTTGCTGTTTTTTATAACAGGGATTTTTAGTTTCACCGTGAATGATTTTATCGATAGATTTTTCTCAAAGAGCGTAATTACATAAAAGTGGACAATAAAAAAAGGAAGAGGTTCTCTTCCTTTTTTTATTACATTTTTTCTGGCGCAGATACACCAATTAGGGCTAGGGCGTTTCTTAATGTTATCTGTGTCGCTTTGATTAATGCTAGGCGTGCTTTTGTTCTTTCTAGATTGTCTGTGTCTAATACTTTTTCTGCGTTATAGAAGCTATGGAAAGTAGAGGCTAAGTCGTAAATATAATTTGTAATTCGGTGCGGCATTCTCTTTAATGCTGCTTCCCCTACTGCTTGTGGGAATTCTCCTAGTTTTTTCAATAAGTCAAATTCCTTTTCTGCAGTAATTAACGATACGTTTAGTTCATCAGCCAGCTCGATTCCTTGTTCTTTTCCTTGTCTTAGGATACTTGAAATACGTGCATGTGCGTATTGAGCATAGTATACTGGGTTTTCATTGGATTGTGATACAGCAAGATCTAAATCAAAGTCTAAATGTGTATCTGCACTTCTCATTGCAAAGAAGTAACGTGTTGCATCTAAGCCTACTTCTTCCACTAAATCTCTCATTGTAACAGCTTTTCCAGTACGTTTACTCATCTTCATTTTTTCGCCATCTTTATAAAGATGAACAAGCTGAATAATTTCTACTTCTAATGCATCTTTGTTATAGCCTAATGCTTGAATAGCCGCTCTCATACGTGGAATATAACCATGATGGTCTGCGCCCCAAACGTTAATAAGCTTTTCAAAGCCTCTTTCTAACTTATCTTTGTGATAAGCAATGTCTGGTAATAGATACGTATAAGAACCATCATTTTTAATGAGTACTCGATCTTTATCATCACCGAAATCAGTGGAACGTAGCCAAGTAGCTCCATCTTGTTCAAAAATATAGCCATTTTCTTTTAAAGCGTTTAACGCTATATCAATTTTTCCATTTTGATAAAGGGATGTTTCAGAGAACCACACATCAAACTTCACGCGGAAATCTTCTAAATCTTGCTTTAATTTGGCCATCTCATACTTCAGGCCGTATTCACGGAAAAAGTCAAAACGTTCCTGTTCTGAAACATTTACATACTTATCGCCAAATTCCTCTGCTAATTTTTTTCCGATTCCAATAATGTCTGCACCATGATAGCCATCTTGAGGCATCTCTTTTTCTATACCTAACGCTTGGAAATAGCGTGCTTCAACCGATAATGCTAGGTTATTAATTTGGTTACCAGCGTCATTAATATAGTATTCTCTTGATACATCGTAACCCGCTTTATCTAAAATATTGGAAAGAGAATCTCCTACTGCTGCACCACGTGCATGTCCTAAATGAAGATCCCCCGTTGGATTTGCAGAAACAAACTCTACTTGTACCTTCTCTTTGTTTCCAACAGTAGTTTGTCCGTATTGATCTCCTGCTTTAAGAATAGTTGGAATTAAATCTGTTAAATAACTATTATCCATATAAAAATTGATGAAACCAGGTCCTGCGATTTCCACTTTTTTAATAGAAGCTTTCGTTTGATCAAAATTCTCAATAATAGTCTCTGCAATCATTCTAGGTGCTTTTTTCGCAACCCTTGCTAATTGCATCGCCATATTCGTTGAATAGTCACCATGCGCTTTGTCCTTTGGCAACTCTAGTACTACCTCTGGAATTTGTTCTTCTGTTGCTAGACCAGCTTTTATTACGCTTTGCTTAATTTCTTCCTTTAACTTATCCTTTATTTGATCTACAATATTCATTCTTCCTCTTTCTCCTCCTTAAATGAAATAGTCATATGATAGGTACCATTATTGCTACCCTGCATCTTTAAATCATATAAAATATCTAATGTGCCTGTTGTTGTTTGCTCCTGTACTTCCAACTCAAGCCTCTTTGTATCTGTAACTAGTTGAAATACGCCGTACGGACTTTCATAGCTGCCGACCTTCTGTTTATTAATAAGAAAAGGAAGACGCATTTTTACTGCCCCGCTTCGAAGGATTAACCCTTCCTTTTCGGTAACTTTAATAATTGTTTTAATGGTGCCTTCTTCTATGATTTCTTCATATTTTATATACTTATTAGTATCTTTTTCTAAGTATCGACCAAACCCAATCCACTCAATACTTTCTTTATTTTTCCCATTATATATATGTGTTGTAACTTGTAATTTCACAGGCACCTGTTGCGCTGATGGTTGAGACAACGACAACACTTCCTTTTCATTTACTGTGTAACTTTATAAGTATAAATTTTTTATAGGGGAAGTGCAAGATGGTTCGTCAAATGTTTAAGAACTACAACTAAAAAACCTACAGGGAGTCCTGTAGGTTTCTTCTTTTAATATTTGTTTAACTCTTGAATCGGTGTTTGAATTATCACTGGATTTTTTGAAGGATCTAACCATTTAAGAATCTTCACAACGTTCGCTTCGGAAGTTGCTGTGCATCCGAGGGTATAGCTATTTGCAATGTGGAAAAAGATTGCGCTGCCTTTATTCGGAATACGTTTGGTATTATAGTTTATAACAAATCCATATTTATAGGCTGGTACATTCATGTTTTCTGCGCTCTTCCACTGACCCTTTGTTTTCTTTTTTGATTGCCATGTATTATATAGCTTCGATTTTGGATCATCTACCCACACATCATCATTAGTAATTTTCCGATATGGTAATTTGGTTCCAGGGCTCTTTGCTGTTCCAAAGGCAGTTCCGATTGTAAATTTCCCTATAGGTGATTTTTTTCCGCCTTCCTTCATATCAGAGGTGATGCCAAGTTTACCAATATGTCCAGCCATAGTTAAAACTGGAACCCATTCCCCTTTAGCATTCTTTTCAAATGTACGAATTTCAGCAGTGGATGTATTATAGCCATTTGATGTGACAAGAATCAATTGCTTGTTTTTCCCTACTGTTTTTAAACCTGCAGCTAAATTTTTGGGAGCTGCTGGTTTTTTCGTTGTTAGGTATTTACTTGATACCCAACCGGTTTTCTTTCCAACCGGTACTTTGCTCCACGTTCCTTTTGTTTGGGTTACTTTTAATGATTGATTCTTTTTAACTGTCGTAACTATTTTGTACTTAGTACCTGCACCACTTCTCACATTTAATGTACTTGCTGTCACATACATTGTTTTCGTTGCAGTTGTTGCTTTTGCTACCGGCTTCTTTGTTGTTAAATATTTATTGGACGCCCATCCCGTTTTCTTTCCTACGGTCACCTTATCCCAAGAACCTTTTGTTTGTGTCACTGTCACTGCTTGATTTTTCTTTACCATCGTGACTACTTTGTGCGAGGTACTTGCTCCACTTCTTATATTAAGCGTGCTTGCTGTGACATATTTCGTTTTTTTGCTGGCAGCTTGGGCAGTATTTGCCGTGTGAAATCCTGTAAATAAAATCAATACTCCAATTAATAGAACAAAAATCTTCTTTCCCATTTTATTCCCTCGCTTTATCAAAATGATGCTATGTTCTAATCTATCTTTCCAGATTCATCCCCTCTAAAAATTGCTTAAACCTTTCAATTTTTCTATATCTTAACATATCAAATCTGATTTTACGTTGGAAATGTTTAGAGGGATATTGTTGTGATTTATATGGTAGAGGAGATAAAAAAGAGGCTGAAAAAAAACTAAATAGCCAATCTGTAAAGATGAAAAATCTCTAATTTAGCGCTTAAATAAAGGTTCCTTTTATACAATGGTTATTTATGTTTTAAATATAGTCAGGTGTATAAACTATTTTGTTCCATTGCGCTACAAACACTCGCTTTCCGCGGGGAGGAAGCTGAGCCTCCTCGGCTTCGCCTGTGGGGTCTCAGCCTTTCCTCTATTTCCCGCAGGAGTCGAGTGTTTTCCGCTCCATTCCACTCCGTTATTAAAGGCAATTTCCTAAAAAAATATTGTTTTTTTAATAAAAATAAATTAGTAGGAGATATGAAGCAGCCTGAATACACGTAGACTCCTGTGGGATTAGCGAGACAGCCTGAGACCCTGCAGGCCAAAGGCAGACCGCGGCTCAGCGTGAGCCCCACGGAAAGCGGAGTGTATTCAGGCTGCGGGTGATCCAACTGAAACAGCTTTTTAAAAAGCTAATTAAAAAGCCAAACAATCATACGAAATTTCGTGTAATTGTTTGGCTTTCACCTGGGCTGGAATACTTATGTCCCGGCCTCATTTTAAGCAGTTAGCTTTCCCTTGATTTAGGTTCGGCTACTGTGTAAGATTTCTTATTTTACAAATCCTAAAAGCATTTCACGGATTAATTTACTTGCTGTATTGGCTGTTTGCTCAGATGGATCATAGATTGGCGCTACTTCTACTAAATCTGCTCCAACTACTTGAACATTAGAACGAGCAATTTCATGAATAGACGCTAGTAATTCTTTAGAAGTGATTCCGCCTGCATCTACAGTCCCAGTACCTGGTGCATGTGCTGGATCTAAAACATCAATATCTATCGTTACATATACTGGTCTGCCAGCAAGTGTTGGCAGGATTTCTTTTAATGGCTCTAATACTTCAAACTTCGAAATATGCATTCCTACTTCTTTTGCCCATTGGAACTCTTCTTTCATTCCTGAACGAATACCAAAGGAATAAACGTTTTTTGGACCAATTAGATTGGCTACCTTTTTGATTGGTGTAGAGTGGGAAAGTGGCTCTCCTTCATATTCATCGCGAAGATCTGTATGAGCATCCATATGTATGATTGCTAAATCTGGATATTTTTTATACATCGCTTGGAATACACCCCAAGATACTAAATGCTCTCCACCCATTCCAAGTGGGAATTTATTATCTCCGATTACTTTGTCCACAAATTCTTCAATCATATCTAAGCTTCGTTGCGGATTTCCGAATGGAAGCGGGATATCACCTGCGTCAAAGTATTTTACTTCATCTAGCTCTCTATCTAAATAGGGGCTGTACTCTTCTAACCCAACAGACACCTCTCGAATTCTCGCAGGACCAAAACGTGAACCTGGACGGAAGCTAACAGTCCAATCCATTGGCATTCCGTATAATACTACTTGGCTTTCTTCATAATTTGGATAACTTTTAATAAATACATTTCCTGAATACGATTCATCAAAACGCATTAGTAATCACTCCTTTTTCTATTCCCAGACAACTCGAACAATAAGCTGCTGTCCCCTACTCACAAAGATCCTGAACGAATTTTGGCAAAATGAAGGCTGCTTTGTGTAGTTCTTTCGTATAATATTTTGTTTCTATAGAATGGAAACGACTCTCTGGTACCTGTAATGGATCATATTTCTTGGAACCAATCGTGAACGCCCACATGCCACTTGGATATGTTGGAATATTGGCGATATATAATCTGGTTATTGGAAAATTTTCTTTTACATCTCTTTGTACAGAACGAATTAAATCTCCTTTAAACCATGGGTTGTCGCTTTGAGCAACGAAAAGACCATCATCCTTTAATGCTTTCGCTATCCCTGCATAGAAACCTTTTGTAAAGAGGTTAACAGCTGGCCCTACTGGTTCGGTGGAATCGACCATAATCACATCATATTCCTTCTCACTTTTGGCAATATGCATAAATCCATCGCCTACTTGGACATCTACGCGCGGGTCATCCAACTTCCCTGCTATTTCTGGTAAAAACTTCTTACTATATTCAATTACTTTACCATCAATATCAACAAGCGTCGCCTTTTTGACACTTGGATGTTTTAAAACTTCTCGAATGACACCGCCATCACCGCCACCAACAACGAGAACTTTCTCAGGGTTTGGATGTGTAAATAACGGAATATGGGCTACCATTTCATGATAAACAAATTCATCTTTAACAGATGTCATTACCATATCATCTAATAGCAACATATTCCCCCACTCTTCTGTTTCTACCATATCTAGCTTTTGAAACGGTGTCTGTTCTGTATGTAATGTACGTTTGATTTTCATTGTGATACCAAAATGATCTGTCTGCTTCTCCGTAAACCAAATTCCCATTTTTCATATCCTCCATTCATTTGATTGGTTAAAGTACTTATAATCTAGATGATTCATTGTCTTTTGTGATTCATTCCAATTATTGCCCATACTGCTTTTTCACAGGAGTCAATAACCTCTGCTCCAACCAACTAAAGACTAGTAAGGCATACCTTTAAAAAACACTTTTTATGAAAACAACCTTCTTTTTATACTTCCCAATCAAACAAATAACAAACACGAAAAAAGTATAGTGGATATTTGCAAAAATGCAAAGAAATTTTTTTATATTCCATGATAAAAATGTTTAAAACACCAATCTTTACCACATACTAGTGCTATCTATTTATTGATTCGTGGAAAACGATAAAAAAGAAGGAAGATCAACCTAAGGAGGTGTCATGCACTTGGAAGTCATTGTAAATAAATTAAAGAACTCTGGTAAGTATTTACGCTTATTCATCATATTAGGGCTCCTTTTCATGATAACCGCAAGCATCATTTTTATTGGTATATATGTATATGCTCGTACATTAGGACCTCCTCCTCTAGCCGTTTCTCAATCTACCATTTATTACTCAGATAACGGCAGTATTATTGGAGAAACCAGTAATGGGCAAAAAAGATATTGGGTGTCCATTGATGATATTAGTCCCTATTTAGTGGATGCTACTGTTTCTATTGAAGATAAGAATTTTTATTCCCATCATGGTTTTGATTATAAACGGATTGGTGGAGCAATTTTAGCTGATATTAAGGCAATGGCAAAGGTACAAGGGGCAAGCACGATTACTCAGCAATATGCCCGAAACTTATTTTTAGAGCATGAAAAGACATGGACGCGAAAAATTGCGGAAGCTTTTTACACCCTCCGTCTAGAAATATTTTATACAAAGGATGAAATTCTTGAAGGATATCTAAATACAATCTACTATGGCCATGGAGCTTATGGAGCAGAGGCAGCAAGTCAATATTACTTTGGAAAAGAAGCATCAGAGCTTACGTTAGCTGAAGCAACCATGCTTGCTGGAATACCAAAGGGACCAAGTCTTTATTCCCCTTTTGCATCAATGGAAAATGCGAAGAAAAGACAAGGTATCATCCTAAATTCTTTAATTGAAAATGACTATATAACAGTAGAGGATAAAACAATCGCTTTTAATGAAGAGCTCTCTCTCGTAGGAAAGTTTCCAAATGCTAGTATGGAAACAGCTCCTTATTTTCAAGATGCCGTTAAAAACATTCTTAAAAACCAGCTTCACTTGGATGACAAAACGATTGAATTAGGTGGCTTAAGGGTGTATACAACCTTGAATACGGAACAGCAAAAAATTGCAGAGGAAACAATTAGCCACACGATAGATAAGGATAGCGATATACAAATAGGCTTTGTTGCCATGGATCCATCTACTGGGTTTGTTAAAGCAATGGTTGGTGGCAGAGATTATGAACAAAGCCCTTTTAATAGAGCCATTCAAGCGACTCGTCAACCTGGCTCTACGATAAAGCCTTTATTATATTATGCAGCACTTGAACACGGCTTTACTCCTGTTACGATGATGAGCAGCGAGAAAACAACCTTCCGTTTTGATGATGGAAGGGATCCGTATACTCCGCATAATTTTAATAATAAATATGCAGATGGCAATATAACAATGGCCCAAGCGCTAGCGGTTTCCGATAATGTTTATGCGGTTAAAACCCATCTATTTTTAGGTCAAGATACATTAGTAAAAACAGGAGAAAAATTCGGACTTACAACCGATTTACAGGAGGTACCGTCTCTCGCTCTTGGAACATCCAATGTTCGCGTAATCGATATGGCAAATGCTTATAGTATGTTTGCAAACGGAGGAAATAGTGTTTCTCCAGTTTTCATTACAAAAATCGAGACAAATGACGGGCAGATACTTTATGAACAGAAGGCGAAGAAGGAAAAGGTTTTAGACACGGACTTAACGTTCGTGATGAACCAAATGATGACAGGCATGTTTGATCCTAATCTGAATGGCTATGCATCTGTAACAGGAAGTACTGTTAAAAATGAGATAACAAGAATTTATGCCGGCAAATCTGGTTCTACTGAATCAGACAGCTGGATGATTGGTTATACCCCACAACTAGTGTCAGCTGTTTGGACTGGTTATGATCAAGGGGAACCAATTACGTTAACTGCTGATAAAACCTATGCCAAAAAAGTGTGGGTGCAATTTATGGAACAAAGCTTAAAAGAGGAACCAATCAAGGGCTTTATTCCTACAAAAGGTACTGTTGGAGTGTACATCGATCCTAAGAGCGGAAAACTTGCAACAGATGCCTGTGAAACAAAAAGAATGATGTATTTTACAAAAGAAACTGTTCCAACAGAATATTGCGCTGATTTACCAAAAGACGATTCTAGTGATAAACCAGCAAACAATGAAAAAACAAAAGAAAAAGTGCCCTGGTATAAACGGATTCTGCCTTGGTAGGAATAAAGTTTGAAAAGAGGCTGGGACATAAGTATTTCAATCAACAACAAACACGAACTATAATGTAATTTAATTATATTATAGTTCGTGTTTGTTTTTTAGAAAAAGGTTTAAAAACGAAGTGAAATGGAGCGGAGGACGCTCGACTCCTGCGGGAAATAGAGGAAAGGCTGAGACCCCGCAGCGCAGCGAGGAGACCACTGAAAAACTGATAGCTATTGATGATTGGTCGTAACCGCCTTTTAAACTTAGATGTGTAAATTGTTTTCCGAGGTGACCACATGACTCATTGGGGCGAGCGCCGAGCCGCTTCGTCGCTACGCTCCTGCAGGGTCTCGGACTTTCTCGCTGCTCCCATAGGAGTCAAGCGGTCACCTCTCC